>DATMUN010000596.1:0-3009 GCA_035563895.1 Occallatibacter sp.
TTGGCCGCCGATCGACTGCCATACACCCTGCCCATCGGTGATCGACGAGCTGCTGGCCAGCAATGTTCCGTCGACCGTATACACATCGGGAATCGGCGGAGCCTCGCTGATCATCTTGCGTCCCACGCCGCCCAGCACGGCGAAGGAACCCAGGATGACCACGGCCATTGCCAGCCAATAACGCTTGTAACTCATGCTTTGCCTCAATTCGCGTTCAGAAGATTCGCGCGCATCGCGTCGCTGATTCACAACTTAGGCTGCCTGCGAAACGAATGCAGGGACTTTGGTCACAATCGCCTCTATGTGTGACTTAAGTCCCTGCACGGATCGCACCTTATTGGCATGCTGAAAATTCATGGCGGCCAGCCGACAGGCCTGTTAATGTTCTCTATGTCCCCCCTGCGGGTGCGTTCGGCAACCCCCGTCAGACAGGACCCAAGCCCACTTCCCCAAAGGGGTAAACAATCCGATGTCGTTCCGGTCAGTGTTCATCGCTGTCGTCGTGGCGTTTGCACTCATACTCGGCGCGTTTCTCGTCAATCGCGCCCGCCCTCAGGTGGAAACCGCGCAACCGACCTCAGATTTCGTTCGCGCCAGCGGCAAGTGCGCCGAGTGTCATGCGCGCCTGCAATACTCGGTTGTGCACGAATATGAGATGAGCGCCCACGCCAAGAAGGGCATCAACTGCCTCGACTGCCACCAGCCTGGAAAAGGCCAGCAGTCAATGGACCACCACGGCTTCGTCATTGCCACGCACCTCACCGCTGGTAACTGCCGTTCCTGTCACGAGGGCGTCTATCAGGAGTTCCTGCGTAGCCGTCACGCTGCGCCGAGCTGGGCCGCGGTGCATGGCGAGAAGGGGCTCTCGCCAGAGCAGGTCGCGTTCAGTGAGCAGTTCCAGCCCGGCGGTACCAAGCGTCAGCCAAATCCGCTCACCGTCCCTGAAGGCCATCCTGCCGTCACTGGAGGTTGCGAGCAGTGCCACGCCATCGGCAAGCCCAACGACGACGGCACCATCGGCACCTGCACCGAATGCCATTCGCGCCACACCAGCTCCGTCGAGTTGGCCCGACTGCCTTCAACCTGTGGTCAATGCCACATGGGCCCGGACCACTCGCAGATCGAAATCTATAACGAGTCCAAACACGGCATCATGTTCGCCGCGCAGCGTAATCTGCTTAACCTGAAAGCCGATCCGCGCACGCTTACTACGCGCGACATGTTTGTACCCACGTGCGCCACCTGCCACATGAGCGGCATCAACGGCCTCAAGGTCACCCACAATCCGTCAGACCGGCTGAGCTGGTATCTGGCCGACCAGATCAGCACCCACCGCCCCAACTACATGCAAGCGCAGATCAATATGAAGCAGGTCTGCACGCAGTGCCATACGCAGGCGAGAATAGATCGCGTCTATGCGCAGGCCGAACAGGTTATCGCCAGCACCAATGCCAAAGTGCTCGATGCCAAGAACCTCATGGACGGTCTGCATAAGGACGGCACGCTCACCGGCCCCCCGTTCACGCATACCATCGACTTCACCTACTTCAACATGTGGCATTACGATGGCCGCACCAGCAAGCACGGTGCCTTCATGGGTGGAGCCGACTTCGTGCAGTGGCACGGCAACTACGAGATGCTCGCCAAGCAGGTCGAACTACAGCACGAAGCTGATGAGTTGCGGAGGGAGCATGGACGCAAATAGCATGCTCGCCCCACTGCAAGCCCTGATCGCTTCTCCGCGTCTGCGCTGGGCGCACGATCCAGTGCTCTGGGTGGAGGCCTTCGTCACCTCCAACCTTGCGGTCTTGGCAGCGGACATCTACATCGCGCATTCGGTCAATCACTTCGCCAAATCTGCAGAGTACATCCCCCTGTACTTCTCAATAGTGGCACCAGTTGTGCTTGCAGTTCTTATCGCACTCCGCTGGGCAGGCGGTCTTTCCGCCGCCTGGCGCGACGTTGGCTATCTCATCGGTGGCCTCTCCGTCCTGGTGGGTCTCGGCGGCGTGCTCTATCACCTTGAAAGCCGCTTCTTCCTCGACCACACGTTGAAGAGCCTCACGTACGCTGCACCCTTTGCTGCACCACTTGCGTACGCAGGCCTCGGTTTCCTGCTTCTCGTCAATCGCATGGTCGATGCGCGTACTGTTGAGTGGGCTCGTTGGATCATCCTGCTTGCCCTGGGTGGCTTCTTAGGCAACTTCGTACTCTCACTTACAGACCACGCCTCCAACGGCTTCTTTGCACGAACCGAATGGATTCCCGTCATCTCGTCGGCGTTTGCTACGGGCTTTCTGCTCGTACCGCTGATCATCGCTGCGTCGCGACGTTATCTCGATCTGTGCTTGTTGGTTATGCTAGTGCAGGCGCTCGTAGGCGTCCTCGGCTTCTGGTTTCACGTGCAAGCCAACATGGTCGAGCCCGGCGTGAGCGTGTGGGACAAGCTCGTCAACGGCGCTCCGCCCATGGCGCCGCTGCTATTTCCCAACTTAGTGGGACTCGCCTTCATCGGCATCTGGGCCTTAACGCCCCACATTGACGAACCGGCGTCAACGCGCTCATGGCTCGGCGCAGCCTACGAATGGGCACAAGCTGCAGACAAGAACGCATCTGCGGAGCAGTAGCCTGCTCCGCAGAGTTGCACGCTAAGTCAGTTGTTGTGCGACACCATGTCGTGCAGCATATATTGATCGACCAAGCACATAGGTCAGGATCACATTCGTTGCGAAGATCAGAACCCCACCGAGTTCCAGTACGCCTGAGATGGGAAGCACTTTCCACCCCAGCGCTGCAATGCCCTCGTATGCCAACGGCTCAGAGCTAACGCGCAACGTGCATCCTGTCTGCAACAGCACCAGACTCGCCAGCATCAGCCGCGTACTGAAGATCCGTTCCACTCCGCCAAAGTGCGGCAGAATACGCGGTCCGATCGCGAGGACCATTGTTGCAGCAAAGCCAACCGTGAGCGCGTGCCGCGATGCGCCCCAAATGCCGCCATGCATGTCC
>DATMUN010000597.1:0-5064 GCA_035563895.1 Occallatibacter sp.
GCAGCGCTAGCTGACTGCTCCCTTCGTGTCGAGAAGGACCGCTTTGCCCTTCGCCTTCGAAGCGCGAAGGAAGTAAATGGCTCCGTAGAGGCCCCACACCGCCGAGATTCCCAGCGCTAGCAGAGGCTCCATCTTGGTGCCGAGGTTAAAGAACGGCCCGATCACATAGAAGGCCATGCATAGCAGGTTTGCGAGCAGACCGAAACCTGGAATCAGTGTGTGCACCAGGAAGTTGTGGTCCGGGCGCTTGTGGTAGGCGACGATGCACAGGAAGCAGCTTAGTGCATACAGGATAAACGTACCGAAGTTGGATGTCAGTGTCACCGTCAGCAGCGAGTTGGGCAATGCAGCCAGCTTGTCGTGCGTTGTGTAGCCAAAGCTGGAGAGTATGCCGTGCGGCAATGCGGCGATGGTGGCGTCAGTGGGTGCGCTGGCATCGGCGAAGACGAGCGTTACGGCAAGTGTTCCCAGAACCGCCGAGATCACGGCCAGAGTCCAGATTGCACGGCGTGGCGTGAGCGACTCGGCGTGCAGCATGCCAAAGTGCTCAGGTGCTTCGTCGTCTTTGCCCATCGCATAGGTCACGCGTGCGCCGGTGTTCATGCAACTCAGCGTGGTGCCGATCAGTGCGAGGAATACGGTCAGCGCTTCAGCGAGCATGAAGTACTTGCCGTGTCCCTGACCTAGCAGTGCATCGCCCACGATGATCATCATGTCACCGATCGGCGCTGCCGAACCGGCGGCACTTTGCATCGTGTATCCGGAATTAAGGAAGTAGTTGGCTGCAAAGTACTCGATCAGATAGCAGAGCAGGCCTTGGATGAGCAGCGATGCGATAACGGCGATGGGGATATGCTTGGTTGGATTTTTCGCTTCGCCTCCCATCGCTGTAACTGATTCGAAGCCAACCAGGATGAGAATGGCCACCGTAGCCTGGATGAACACCCAACTGAATTTGTGCGGCGAGACCACGGATGCTGCCGTGGGGTGTGCCAGGATGTTGCCGCTTGCGTCCGCCGCCGGATAATCAATCGTGAACGGTACCGGCTTGCCGCTCTTGTCGAGCAGCGGCAACGGAGCGCCGCTTGCATCGCGCAGCGTGGAGCCATCCTTTGCGTTGGTTGCAAACTGGTAGGTATAGGTCGAGAGCGTCTGCGCGTCGTACTGGAAGGCAGGCGAACCGGCAGGATGGTTGACGCGGTAGCCCAGAGCCAGCACGCTGAAGACTAGCAAGGCCGAGATCTGGACGATGTTGATCGCCAGGTTTACTGCCGTTGAAGCGCCTGCGCCCTTCTGCGCAATCCACGCCACGAAGAACGAGAAGACGATCGCCACCAGCGCCATGAACACCGGACCCGGGTTCGAGCCGCTGATGAAGTTCGGATACAGGAAGCCCACCACGTAGCCAACGAAGATGCCCGTCGTGGCCACCATGACGCCTGGATAGACCCAGTAGTAGAGGTGCGAGCCCCAGCCTACGACGAACTTTGCAATGCGCGCATACTTGAAGGCCTTGTCCTTCGACAGCAGCGCCTGTTCCGCGTAGTAGTAGCTCGATCCAGTGCCGGGGTAGAGCTTGGAGATCTCCGCGTATGAGACCGCTGTTGCCAGGCACAGCAGCAGTGCGGCAAAGATTCCCATCCACATCGCTGGCGCTGTGGATGGTTGTCCGGCCACACCTGCTGTTGCCTGAAGGAAGAACGTGAGCCATAGGAATGCGCCCGGTGCAATGAGCGCCATTGCGTTACTGGTTAGCCCGGTCAGGCCAAGCGTGGCCTGCATCTGGGGTGCTTTTTGTTCTGCCATGAGCATTCTCCTGGAGTTTGAGAAGTTGAGGTCGGGAGTGTGAGGTAGGGTCCCGGTGGGGTCATGTGCACTCGTCCATCTTTGGATTGCATGTGAGGCGATGTGCGAAGAGTGGGTGGAATACGTACCAAGCTAGTACGGCTCAGATAAAGATGGAATCAGGGCCACGCAATTTGCTTCGTGCTGCGTGGCCCTGTATCTGCCGTCAAGAAACGGCGGTGCGGAATGCTGTCTTCTCCGGTTAGCGCTTCGGGCCGAAGAAGGCGATGAAGCTGACAGTTGCAGTGGTCTGCGCGTCGACCAATGAAGAGTTGCCCTTGTGGAAGAAGGCCTCATCCGACCAGTCGCGGCGCACTTCCACGCGGCTCAGCAGACCCTCTGCCCACTTGTACTCGTAAGTACCGGTGAACTCCTTGATCTCCTGAGCGGTGCCGGTGGAGTAGCCGTTGTTGTCGTGGAAGAACTCGAAGCGGCCCACCAGCGCTGACGTGCCGGTGATCTGTTCACGAGCAGCAACTGCGATGCCCTGCCAATGATTCAGCGAGGTGTCGATGCCTTCACCCGTGTCGAGGTGGTTGCGATTCTGACCGTAGTCGTAGTTGATGTACGCGTTGAACTTGGCGCTAGGCGTGAGCACCAGGTTGGTATCAATCAGGTTGCGATACCCCTTCTGTGTCGAGTAGTTCGATGGGCCACCGTAGTAGTTGAGGAACCACGAGTACTTGGTCTTCACCAGAGCATTGGTCAGGCCCACGGTAATGCCACCGTTGTTCGACGTAACGTTGTTCCAGCCATTCACAAGCTGCACGCCGATCGTGTCGGTCTTGGATACAGGCATCGACGAGCGCAGGCCGAAGTGGAAGTAGGGAATGGCCCATGCGAACAGGATCGAGCGCGAGTAGTTCCAGTTGTCCTTGGCTTCAATCACTTCCGCGCCGGCAGAGGTCACGAATTTGCCGAAGTCGAGCTCGAGGCCCTTGGCCTTCGGCGGTTTCAAGCTGACAAAGGCTTGCTCCACATAGTCGCCATTGTCGTGCGAGGAGCCGTTGACCAGCGTATTGGTGCGGCCGTAGAACAGGTCGACATGCGCGCCGACCGGATCGGGATCGTGATTCAACGTAAGTCGGAGCTCGCTCAGGTTGAACTGATCGGTCTTGTCGTTGAAGTTGTACAGGTCGTTCACCTGACCGTTGAAGTCGTAGGCCGGCCGGTTGGCGTTGTAGGTGTAATAGCCGTCGATCAGGCCGCTGATGTCCATCGGCCCAACGCTCCACGTGGGCGCCGCGGCTGGAGCTGCTGCCGGCGCTGCAGCTGGAGCTGGTGTTTGCGCAGGCTCTGCAGGAGCCGGGGTTTGCGCGGTTGCAGTCACGGCCATGGCCAGCGCTGCGCCGGATACGGTGTAAAGAAGGCGGTTCAGGAGAGTCGCCACAATTCCTCCAATGCAAGGTGGTGGATTTTCGTAATGCTCAAGAATCGATCAGCAAAAGTTGAATCTGCCCTAAAGCTGCGCCCTTCCTCTGTGTTTGGCGCATACTCCACCCTGGACGGCTGCTCGGTCAGCTCACCGATCTTCCGTGTGGAGGTTCTATGTCGGATGCAGTCAGTAGTCCCATCCCTGCCCCCGAATTTGTCCGTCGTTGCGGATTGGTAACAGTAACGCAAACACCACATAAAGAAAGAATGAAGACCATCAAAAGATTTCCTTATGCCGTCAAATCACGCGATTTGGCTGCTGCCGGTTAGCGGATTCCAGTACATCGATTTGCATAAGGAGAACATGAAGAAGCTGCTAAAATCTGTCTCACACTTCCTTCGTTGCATGCGCGCTGCCGTTTCACCCGAACCGGAATGCTGCGAAGCTGCTTTTCTTGAGTTGAGGCTTATTGTTTCCAGGGCTTGCGAATGCAGTCTTTTCTGGCGTGCCTCTACACCCTTGTTGCCAGTTGCCGCCCCTTTATCAGGAAAGGACTGCAGAGTTGTCGAGCTCTTACATTCCACTTCGCACTGCGCTCGCCGGCCGTAGACCGCGCAGCGGCAGTTCGCTCGCGTTACTCTTCGCGCTCGAGTGCGCATTCGGCAGCGCTGCGGTGGTGCTGATTGGACTGCTGGCGCACTGGTTCCTGTGGATCATCCCGGTTACTGCGCTTCTTTTCCTGCTGGTGGTTGTACCCATCGCGTTGCTCTGCGGCTTCTGGCAGTCGGTTGTCGTTTCGTTGTTCGCGGTTCTGGTGCAGAGCTATCTGAGCGCGCGCCACGCAGAGTTCAATCCTGCGCGCGACCCTGCCAACACTGTTACGCTGCTCGCGTTCGTGCTGACGGCACTGCTCGTGAGCCGCCTTTCTGCACGCGTCACGGAGCATGCGCAAGAGTCGGAGTCGTGGGGCGGCCAGATGCGCGATCTGTACGAGTTCACGCGCCGCACCCTGCAGATGAATCCGCATGTCGAGCCCGGTGCGCAGCTGGCAGAGCTGGTTCACGAGATATTTTCTCTCGAAGCCGTTGCCGTCTACGATGCAGACCTGCACGAGACATATCAGGCAGGCTTCTGGAACGACGACCCGCAGGAACTCGCGCAGAACGTCTATCACTTTGAAACCTCTGACGACGATTCGGAGACCGGCATCGCGCGTCGCGTAGTGCGGCTTGGCAATGTGCCTGTTGGCGCGCTAGTGGTTCGCGGGGATACGAGCCCGCTGACGAACAACGCCATCGCTTCGCTGATCGCCATCACCTTCGACCGCTATCGCGCCTTTGCGAATGAAAGCCGCATCGAGACCGAGCGCCGCACGGAGCAGCTTCGCGCCACCGTGCTCGACTCACTTGCGCATGCCTACAAAACTCCGTTGACTGCCATTCGTGCCGCTTCGACGGGCCTGAGCGAGATGGGGCGTCTTTCGCCTGCGCAGGCAGAACTGGTCGCGCTCATCGACGAACAGGCGAATCAACTGAGCGATCTGACGGCGCGTCTGTTGACCACCGCGCGCCTCGATGCCGGCGAGGTGTCTGTCAATGCGGTCTCTACTACTGCTGCGTCGCTGATTGAAGAGGTTCTTGCGAGCCTCGGTGATCGCATTGCGAGCTCGAAGGTGATCGTCAAGGTCTCTGAAGTCGCGCTCGAAATCTGCTGCGATCGCCAACTGATGATCACGCTGTTGACGCAGTATGTTGACAATGCCTGCAAGTACTCAAACTTCGGCTCGGCAATTACGATCGGTGCTGTGCGCGCAAAGGCTGAGGTTTTGTTCTCCGTGCAAAGCT
>DATMUN010000598.1:0-4977 GCA_035563895.1 Occallatibacter sp.
TTCATGCCTCTCGCCGACGCGCGCACCTTCTTTCACAAGGAGGGCTCCTCCGTCCTCACCATCAAGCTGCACAACCGCGAGCAAGCCGCCGCATTCAAAGCCGAAGTGGGCAGCACCTACCCAAACCTCATTGCTCTCGAAGACTCCGAGTTCTCGCGTTCCTACTCTCAGTTCAAGATCCTCAAAGCCACCGCATGGGCCGTCGGCGGATGCGGCCTCGCACTCGGCGGCCTCGGCGTAGCCAACACCATGATCATGTCCGTCTTCACCCGCATCCGCGAGATCGCCATCCTCCGCGTCACCGGCCTCTCCAACCTCCAGATCGCCTCCATCATCTTCGGCGAGTCGGCCATCGTCACCGTCGCAGGCGCGCTCGCAGGCCTAGCCATCGGCTCTCTGGCCTTGTTAGGCCTCAAGCTCGCACCCGCGCTTCACGGCTACGTCGATACCACTCTGCACCCCGGCATCATGCTCATCGTTATCCTGCTTGCCCTCTGCACCGGCATCGCCGGCGCTCTCTATCCCGCGGCCTACGCCGTCCGCAGCCGCGCAGTGGAGGCTCTGCGATTCGAATGAGCGCACTCCCCAATACCCTCGCCTCCACCGCCCCCATCATCTGCGTCGAAAACGTATGGAAGAGCTACGACGACGGCGCCATCGCCGTGCTCAACGGCGTCGATCTTGTCGTTCGCCCCGGAGAAGCCGTCGCTCTCTGCGGCCCATCCGGCTGCGGCAAAAGCACGTTGCTCCACCTCATCGGCGGACTCGATCTCCCCAGCCGCGGCGCCATCGCCGTCAACGGTTCTCCGCTCAGCTCCAAGCGCGACATGGTTCACTTCCTGCGTCACGAAGTCGGCTTCGTCTTCCAGCTCCACAACCTCATCCCCGACCTCACTATGGAAGAGAACTGCCTCCTGCCGGCCATCGCCGCCGGCATGAGCCGTAGTGCGGCAGAAGCGCGCCTTCGCGACCTCGCCCAGAGCACTGGCCTCAAGAGCCGCAGAAAGCACCGCATCCAGAAGCTCTCCGGCGGCGAACGCCAGCGCACGGCCATCTGCCGTGCCCTCATGAACCGCCCCAGCATCCTCCTCGCCGACGAACCCACCGGCTCACTCGACGAGCGCACCAGCTCCACTGTCTTCAATCTCCTCATCCAGCTCGCACGCACCGACGGTCTCACGCTTCTCATGGCGACACACGACCGCACACTCGCCTCCTCCTGCGATCGCCTCATCGAGATGCGCGACGGGAGAATCTATGAATCCCGCTGACAGCGTCCCGCAAGGCGTTGCCGCAGCCATTCGTCACGCCCTCGCGTGGCTCGTCATCGGCAACGCCATCGGCGTCATGCTCGCTGTGCTCCTTCTCGTTCCCTCTCTCAACGTCTGGCTCGGCGAGTGGACCTACGGCCGCTGGATGATGGTGCACATGAACACCGCCCTCTTCGGCTGGGCCAGCCTTCCCATGGTCGCCTTCCTCTTTCACACCTACAAAGCCAACGTCGGTCCAACCGCGCCGTGGTGCCGCCCCACCGTCTGGCTCTGGTCCGCCGCCCTGCTCATCGGCTCCTATTCATGGCTCTCCGGCAAGTCCAGCGGCAAGCTCTTCCTCGACTGGACCGGCTTCGCACGTATCTTCTTCCCGCTCGCCCTCGCTGCACTGTGGCTCGTTCTCACCGTCGCCTTCTTCCGCAAGCCCGGCTGCAAAGCATCCACCATCGCCGCCAAAGCCATCGGCCTCCTCATCCTTCTCGCCGTTCCCTTCGCGCTCTACTTCGCTTCCAGTCCCGACGTCTACCCCTTCATCAATCCCGACACCGGCGGCCCTACCGGACAAAGCCAGCTCGAGTCCTCCCTCGGCATCGTCCTCATCCTTCTCCTTGTTCCCTTCGGCATCGCTCCGCGCCACTCACAAAGCCGCCGCGCCGTTCTGCTTGCATGGTGCGCCTTCGCCGCCGAGTTCGCCCTCTGTGCATCCCTCGGTCGCGCAGACATCAGTCACCGCGCCGTCTCCCAGTGGCTCAGCTTCGGCAGCATGCTCCTCTGGATCCCTGTGATCCCCATCTACTACCGCGCGTTCGAGTGGAACGCATCCACGCGCCGCTGGCGCATCGTCATGCAGTGGTGGTGGACCCTGCTCGTCCTCACCGGCTGGGTTTCCTTCCTCCCCGGAGTGCTCGACCGCATCAAGTTCACTGACGTGCTCGTCGGTCACTCGCTCATAGCCGTCGCCGGCTTTCTCTCCGCGTATCTCCTTTTCGTCATGACCCAGCTTCTCGGCGACAGCGACTCCTCGATACTCACGCGCACCTGGTCCTTCGTCACCTGGAACCTCGGAGTCTTCGCCTACGTCGTCGTCATCTCCATCGCCGGCTGCATCGAGGCCGTCAATCCCGCCTTCACCATCGTCCCCGGCACTGCGCGCGACACGCTCTACTCACTGCGCCTGCTCACCGGCATCGCCATGCTCGTCTCGTCGCTCGAATGGCTCATCGCCGCTCGTTTCATCGCCCAGTCCACCGCGCCCATCGTTCATCAAACCGCTGGAGTGGAGGCCGCATGAAGAGTTCCGCACTGCTCGCCTATCAATCCCTCACCGGCATCTCAGACACCGGCACAGGCGCTCTCCTGTGCATCGCGCCCGTCTTCACACTTCAGCTCATGGGCATCCACCCACCGCCAGATGCCACGCCCTACATCGCCTACATCGGCTCCTTCGTTCTCTCCGTCGGCCTGGCCTGCATCTACGGCGTGCTCTTGCTCATGCAACGGACTGCCACTGAGCGGCTCGAAACCGTATGGCTTCTCACCGCCATCTCCCGCAGCGCCATCGCCATCTATGTCACAAAGAGCGTGCTCGCCGGTCAGCTCGAGCCCGCGTGGATCACCATCGCACTCTTCGACGGTGCCTGTGCCGCGATCCAGGGCTTCGGCCTGCGCCACGGATGGCTGCGCCATGCCCGCTAGCAGCAAAATCAGCGGTTGGCGTGGAACGGTGCTCGTCGCCGTCACCTACGTCTACTTCCTGATCTTTGCTCAGTTCGCATTCCTCGCGCGCCTCACGCAACTCGGCATCCCCTCAGCTGCTCTGCAGCCCGTCATGGCCGCTATGGCCGCGGGCGGAATCCTCTTCAGCTTCGTCACGCCCCACCTCGTCGAGCGCTTCAAGGCCTCCACGCTGCTGCGCATCGGCTTCAGCCTCTCCGCCGCAGCCGCCGCATTGTCCCTCACGTCCTTCGCCGAGCCCGGCGCCGTCGTCATCGCCCTGCTCATCGGCGCAGGACTCGGCATCGTCACTGTCTCGCTCGTCACTCACCTGCCGCAGTGGTGCGGCACGCAGCGCCCGCTGCTCTCCATCGGCGTCGGCACCGGCCTCGGCTACGTCCTCTGCAACATCCCCGGCCTCTTTAACGCCGCACCCCAAGCCCAGGCCGCCGTTGCTGCCATCCTCTGCGTTATCGGCTTCGCCGCAGCATCCTCGTCAAACGCACAATTCATCGCACCTTCGACCACAGCAGCATCAACGCCCTTCCCTCTCCTGCTCGCCGGCTTCGCCGCTCTCGTCTGGCTGGACTCCGCCGCCTTCTACATCATTCAGCACACCGCATCGCTCAAGAGCGCCAGCTGGTCCGGCCCCACGCATCTCTGGATCATCGGCAGCATCCACTTCGCCGCCGCCATCGTCTCCGCTCTTCTCCTGCGCACACGGCAAGCCACGCTCGTCCTTTGCTGCGCAGTCGCCGCGCTCGGTGCTGCATGCCTCCTTCTCGCGCACCCCTCCAGCATTCCCGCCGCCACCTTGCTCTATCCCGCCGGAGTCTCTCTCTACTCCGTCGCCCTCGTCGCCTACCCTGCCTTCCTCAGCGGCGCAAACACAATACGTCAGCGTGCCCAACGCGCCGCATGGATCTACGCCCTAGCCGGCTGGATCGGCTCCGCCCTGGGCATCGGCATGGGCCAGCATCTCGGCAGTGTGCCGCTCGCATTCGTATGCGCCGCCACCGCCGTCGTCGCCATTCCCGCTCTCCACGCGCTCCTGCGCGCACACCTTCGCGAGTTCGCAATGCTCGCATCCACACTCGTGCTCGCATTCGCGCTGCAACACCTTCTCCCCGCCTCATCGCCTCACGCCGCATCCACACCCATCGAGCGCGGTCGTCAGCTCTACATCTCCGAGGGCTGCATCAGCTGTCACTCGCAGTACGTGCGCCCCGGCACCGCCGACGAACTCATGTGGGGTCCCGTCACGCCGCTTGCACTCATCCACGCCCAGCAACCGCCGCTCATCGGCAACCGTCGCCAGGGACCCGACCTCGCACAGATCGGCGCACGCCGCTCGCCACTCTGGCTCCAGGCACACCTCGCCGATCCCGCCGCGCTCAGCTATCGCTCTCCCATGCCGTCCTATGCATTCCTGTTCAGCGACACACGCGGCGGCGACCTCATCGCCTATCTCTCCAGTCTTCGCACTCCCTCATCCGCACACGACCAGAAGCAGTCCGCGTGGCATCTTGACCAATCCGCATGGGCCTCCGCCTCCGTCACCGATGGCGCACGCCTCTACCATCAACACTGCGCCACATGCCACAGCAGCAACGGCGCAGCCCGTACCCGCTGGAGCGCAAACACCGCGAAGCTTCTTCCTGACCTGCGCGCTCTCACAGCCTCCGCACAGTCTCAGTCCGAAGATCGCCTTGCCCACATCACTAAGTTCGGAGCTGCAAACACCTCCATGCCCGGCCACGAATATCTCAGCGGCCACGACATTGCCTCGCTCGTCCTCTGGCTGATACATCCCGCGAACCAGCCTTCTCTCGCAGACTCACAACCTACCGGAGACATCCAATGAAGATCCCCACTCAAATCCTCATTGCCACCCTTGCGCTCGGCTCGGCCCTGTCCGCTGGCGCGCAGCAGCAGACCTTCACCATCAACCCCGCCACCAGCAGTGTCGCCTTCGCACTCACAGGCACCGGCC
>DATMUN010000599.1:0-3664 GCA_035563895.1 Occallatibacter sp.
TGTAGCGAATCACCGTGCCCGTGTTGCCGATATTCTCCGCCTGGTCCCGCTTCACCGGCGTGCAGATCAGCATGAAGCCACCCTCGTTATCATGGCTGTAGTTGTAAAGAAAGTGTGTGTTCCGCGAGTTGTAATCCGAGTCGAAGCCTTCACCATCGTGCGTCGTATGCGTAAAGGCGGCCTCGTTCAGCCGGAACACGGAGTTGTCCGCGCTCCACGGCCAGATGCCCGCGTTGTAGCTTCCCGAGCGGCGATTGCAGTGCTTCACGACGTTGTGCTCCACCAGCACGCCGTCCGTATTCCACGGCACAATCCCATCGCCGCCCACGTCTTCCACGTAGTTGTCGCGAATCACCACATGCAGGCTCGGAAACCACGTCGACCGGAACGGCGTCGGGCTGTTCCCCGCAATCGCCGAGCGATCCACCTTCCACACAATGTTCCGCTCAATCGTCAATCCGTCAAACCGGCTCAGCTTCCGGTCGCCGACCATCCTGAAGATAATCCCACCGTTTTCCTTGATCTCGTTCGTCCCGTTCACATCGTGGATGTAGAGATCCGTCACCCGCACTTGATGTGCCGTGCCAAAGTTCGTCACCGCAATCAGCACCCCGCGCCGCACCGCCGGCTCCGTTCCGTGATTCGTAATCTCGATGTGCCGCACCTCCACGTGCTCCACATTCTCAATCCGCACCACGTCTTCCACCGCGCCGTCTCCATCGATGCGCGGCATCGGTCCGTCGCCGTAGCTGTCGACAACAATCGGCTTGCCCTCCGCGCCGGAGCTGCCCAACACCAGTTGCCCCTGCCAGCGCGATCCCGCATGCAGCAGAATCGCATCGCCGGCCCGAAAATGCGCGGCATTTACGTGCCCCAGCGTCTTCCACGCATAAGCAGGCGAAACACCGGAGCGCGCATCGTCGCCACGCTCGGAATCAACGTAATACGTCGCAGCATGAAGCGACATCGATGCGGCAGCAAGCAAACCAGTCATCAGGACAGCGCGATACACCTTCACAAAACCCTCCAGAGAGCCGTGCATTTCATCAGGACGGCACTGCGCTCATCCCGCAATTGCCGGGCACTCGCGATTCATGCCCGGAAAAGAACAACAGGGCCGGGCAATGTCACACGCTGCCCGGCCCCGGAAGCACTGCTTACCACTCAAACCGTGCGCCCACCTGGCCCGTACGGTTGCCCCACACTCCGGTTACGTGGCCAAAGTATGCAGTTCCGTAGCTCAGGTTCGGGCTGTCCCAGTAGTGGCGGTTGAAGACGTTGAAGAACTCGCCCCGCACCGTGAACGTGTACCGCCCGTCCGGACCGAAGTGCGTCTTCTTCAGCAGGCTTGCATTCTCCTGCGGCGCTGCCCAGCCGCGCCAGTTCGTAAACATCGACGGGCTGTTGCCCAGCTCGCCGTACGTCGGATTCGAGAAGATCGTCGGGTCCACAAACAGGCTCCCATCGTCCGTCCCCGCTCCAGACGCAGTCGGATTCCATCCCGGGTTATAGTGCTTGAACACATTTTTGAAGTTCGCGTGTGAGGCCACATCCGTGTACACCGCGCTCCACCCCGGATAGTAGTTCGACGAGCCCACCGCGCTCATCTGCCCCGCGTTTCCATACGACACCAGCGTGCCCGCCTGCCATCCGCCCACCAGCACGTTCATCATCCGCGAGCCCGAGAGATAACGCCGTCCCTTGCCGAACGGCAACGCGTAGATCAGGTAGCCCTTGATCGTCTGGTTCGTCCACGGCCAGTGCGCCTCGTCCTTGTACTTGTACGGGTCCTGGTACCACTTGCCGAAGCTCCACGTGTCGAAGAACGCCGATCCCGTATTGCCCGTCGTGTGCGACCAGTTATAGCTCAGGTCCAGGTTCAGCGAGCCGCGCTGCTTCTTCGCCTCGAAGGTCACAGCGTTGTATCCCGACTGCCCCATCGGCGAGTTCGTGAAGAACACGCCGCCGCAGTAGCAAGCCTGCACCTGCGGAAACGGATTGATTGCAAAGTAGGCCTCGCCTGAGAAGCCCGCATACGGGTATGGAACTCCCGCAGAAGCAGCTGAGCCCTCATCCCACACCCAGTTCCAGATGTTGCCCGAGTTCAGCAGCGTCGAATACGTGCTCCACGTCGGATAGTTCGTCGGATTCAGCGCGCCGTCGTGCAGGTTGCGGCCGCTGCTGCCCTGGTAGCTCGCTTCTAGTACGGTATTGCCCGGCAGCTGATACTGCAGCCCCGCAAACCAGTTGTCCATCATGCCCAGCTGCCGGCTCTTTGGATCAACGCTCGCCGGTCCCCACACGCTCTGCGCTGCAGCAGACGAAGGCGCCGGTCCCGTCGGTGCCGTGTACACCCCCGGATAGTTGCTCGCATCCCACTGGAACGCCGGTACCGCCGCGCTCACCTCAACCACCTGGTTGTTCCCCGAGTAGCCCACCGACGAACCGTACGGCGTACCCGAGTAGCCGTTCCATCCCATCGGCACATAGTTGATTCCGAACGAGCCGCGCGCCACCAACTTGCTCGTCACCAGGTACGAGAAGCCGATCTTCGGCGCAAACTGGTGCCAGTCCGCATAAGTCTCGAAGCTGTCGCCCGGATGCGCCAGCCACGTGTACGACCCCGGAATATCGCCGAAAGCCAGGTTCGGTGTCGTCGGATTGAAGTTCGACCACTTGCCTCCCAGCACATGCAGCGGCTGCGTCAGTTCCCAGCGCAGGTCCGCGCTGATCGTCAGCCGCCGATTCACGCGGATATCGTCCTGCGCAAAGAACGAGAGCTCCTTCCGCCGGCTGTCCAGGCTGAATGGCAGTTGCTCGCTCGCACTCTGCACCTCGCCCAGCAGGAAGCTCGCAAACGCCGAACCCACATACGGCTGCACCTTCGAGTTCGTCGGCGCAAACGTATTGTTCGAGAAGTTGTACTGGAGCTGCCCGCCCGCCGAGTCGGAGTTGAAGCCAAGCGCGCGATACTCCCCGCCAAACTTGAACGTGTGGCGTCCCTTGTTCCACGAGAGCGCTTCGTTCACGATTCCGTTGTAAGCAACATAGCCGCCGCCGGAGTACGCGGGCCTCGTACCGATGCTGGTTTCGCCTAGCCCATTCGGCGAGCCGTTCAGCGTGATGTACGGCAGTAGTCCCGTCGACTCCACGCTTCCCAACCCAACCTCATCGGCCAGGTTCGTGCCCGACGAGAGCTTCGTCATCGACACGCCCTTATTCTGGAAGGCATTGAACGTGAACCCGATCACGTTCAGAATATTTGCCGTGAAGGTGTGCGTCTCGCTCACGCGATAGGCATTCCCAATCACCGTCTGCTGCTGGGCCGAGGTCAGCGGACCTCCCGTTGTCGTGCCCGTCTGCCACAGCACCGAGCTGCCTCCATTGCCGCACGGCCCCGTGCACGTGCGCGGACGCAGCGTGTAGATATATGACGCCGCAATGCTGTCGTTCGGAGACACCTTCCAGTCGTACTTGAAGCTCAACTGCGTCTGGTGAAACCACGGCTCATCGTTCGAAAGCGAAGGGAAGTTGTTCACCACGCCCGACGCCGTCGGCTTGTAATGCTGCTGGTAGTAGCTCACCACCTTCTGCGCAATCGGGCTCAGAGAATCCGTGATGATATTGCCCGCATACACATTGCCGCTCGAGTTGAAGATCGAGC
>DATMUN010000600.1:0-7641 GCA_035563895.1 Occallatibacter sp.
TGGCCACCAGCCGCCGGAATTTGTTCTGCAATCGACGGCAAAGCCGGGCGAGTGGGAGTGGCAAGACGTAGTACCACGATTCGCGATGCACTGCCCTGAGAATCCGCTTATCGCTTACGTTCTGCGCCTGCAGGTAATCGCGCAGCCAGCGGAAGTAGTACCGTCGAGCCGCCTCTTCTGCCTGTACTGAGGCTGCCTGACGGGTCATGGAGTATTGGCTGCACCGGTTCCGGTCCAGGCATTCCGCCGAAACGTAAACCGGAACCTGAAAGTACATTTTGGCCAGAAAGGCGATGTCTTCGTAAAGCTGGAACGTCTCGCGATGGAAATCCTCGTCGAAGCCACCAACGCGCTCGAAAGCCTCTCGGCAAATCAGAAAGCTGCATGGGCAAGGCGCACCGTAGGCGCCAAGGGGATAGCTGCGACTGAGTAGCGTGGGGGGAGGATAGACTCTGCCCCCCGGGGCATAGGCTGGAATATGGTCGTGCATTCCGGGGTTGCCGGCTGGGTCCCACTCATACCAGTAGAGCGTGGGCGCAAACAGGAGGCCGGCTTCAGGATGGGCGGTCAGCTCGGCAACGTGAATCTCGAGCTTGTTGGGCAGCCAGATATCGTCCGAATCCAGAAACACCAGAATTGACCCGCGCGAGTGTTTAGCGCCGAGATTGCGCGCCGAATTCACGCCGAGGTTGCGATGGCCATCGTGTTCGAGGTAGACAATGCGGCCGGGGTGCTCCGCCGCAAATGATCGCGCGATGGCTGTACTCCCATCATCGGATCCATCATCCACCAGCAGCAGTTCCCAGTTTGTATAGGTCTGCGCCAGCACGCTCTCGACGGTCGCGCGAAGGAAGCGCTCGGCGTTGTAAAACGGGATCGTGACGGAGACAAGGTGCGCGTCCATTCAGGCGAGTTCCCCGCCGCGCCGGGCTGCCACTGCAACGATGAGCTCGTAGTCCGGGTCGTGGAATGCGAGCTCGTCTGCTGTGAGCTCTTCCTGCACTAGTCCGTGCAGAAACGCCGTCGCACTTAAGACATTCCCATAAGAACATGCGGTTACGTTTTGATCCCCGAAGACGCAAGCGAAGTCGTGTCGCGCCGAGTTGGTCGTGAAGCGCCACCAGTCCTCCCCCTCGCCCGCGACGAGGCCGCCACGAATGATGGGAGAGATGCCCGGCACTGTAACCAGCGCCACGCCGCCTGGCTTGAGCATCCTATGCAGAGTGCGTATCGCGGCTCGGTAATCCTGAATCAGCAGGAGCGTTTGCGTGCAGATCACGCAGTCGAAGTCTGCCTCGGGCGCGGCGTCCGTACAGGTCAGGTCGAGCGTGAGCGTCCGATTGGCGTTCTCAAGGTTGATATCGATGACCTCGGACCGGGTGACGCGCCCGGCACCGAACTTCCGCGTATATTCGTCGCTTTGTATCTCTGCTACTGCTCCATGAATCAGCTCGCTGCGCTCTGATAGGAACCGCTCAATATAGTAGCGGTCGATGTAGCTGCCGCGATGCCCTCCAAGCCCTGGACGATAGGGTGTCGTGCGCCGAAGCACGCTGAAGTCCGTCACGCGATCAAGGACGATCAGGCTCCGCTGTAGACCGCGTCTGCGGCTCCCTAACCAGACGCGTAAAGGCGCAGGTACAAAGCGGGCAAGCATCGTCAAGCTCTTCCTCCCCTGCCCCACGGAGACGGTCCGCGCAGCGAAGATGCGAGTGCTAGACTGATTCTACATTTCACGGCAGTTAGCAGGCTTGCCACGCCTCTTCGCCGATTTGCCCCACACGTAGGAAAACCTGCGGCTCCACATGAAGATCTCTGTTGTCGTGCCGACATTCAACCGGAAACAGCGGGTACTCCAAACACTCGAGACGCTGTTCCGGCAGAGTTGCGCGCCGGAAGACTACGAAATCATCGTTGTCGTGGACGGTTCGACGGACGGCACGGCGGAGGTGGTACGCGCGCTCCAACCTGCCTGCGGTTTCACCATTGTCGAGCAGAGGAATCAGGGGCTGGCGGCAGCCCGGAATAGTGGCTTCCGCGCGTCACACGCAGACGTGGTGCTGTTTCTTGACGACGACATGCTCTGCGATACACGACTGGTAGAGGAACACCTGAAGGCGCATGCTGAGGGACCGGTTGTGGTGCTGGGAACGATCCTGGTAAGCACGGAAAGCGCGCGCACACTCGCCACCGAATGCATTGCACGCGAGTGGTCTCCGGAAAGCATGGTGCTGCGACCGGACGCCACATGGCAGGAGATTCCTTTTGTCTTTGGCAATACGTCAATAGCGCGGGATTTACTCGAGGCCACGGGCGGCTTCGACGAGCGGTTCCTGATGCGGGAAGACCTGGAACTGGGCTACCGGTTGCTACAGCGCGGTGCGAAGTACCGTGCCGTTCCTGCTGCGATCTCGCACCACGCCTACGACAAAACTGCCTCACGACTGCTGCGCGATGCCGAGGCCTTTGCCGTAAGCGATGTACTATTTGCGCAAATGCATCCGGAAAACCGCGTGAAGGGGCAACTGAACTGGCTCACAGCTCAGCCTGCAGGCAAACTAAAGGCGCTGGAGCTGGCGATGGCGCTGGGGTGGCTGGCAGATCCAGCACTGTCGGTGGTCTGTTTAGCATGTGAAACAGGAACCGGTATCCCTATGCTGCGCGAAGCCGGAATACGGGCTCTGCAGATGAGACGGAGACTGCGATGGTTTACTCGCGTGCTGCAACAGACGCAAAACGCGCACCGCGTCCGCGCCCTCGTCTTGCTCAGGCTCGCACACACCGCCATATGGGCATTCTTTGTTGCTGCAATTCTTGCGATTCCGGTTGCTGGCGCTTTAGGCAGATTTCAGCTGGCTAGTTGGCTTACGGTCATCGTATTAGGGGAGTGTATGGCGCTTGCCTTCAATCACTGGCACTGCCCGATCTCAAACCTTGCAAATAAGCTCACAGACGACCGTACGCCGAATTACGATATCTACCTACCTGCATGGCTGGCGCGCAAGAACACGCAGATCTTCGGTACGCTGTTCGTTCTGAGCCTGCTGATGCTGGCCGAAGAATGGTGGCGTCATTCAAGGTAAGTGAATGATTACACGAATTTTATAATTCAGGCCGAAGCGACGAAGCACCCCCCTCACTTTCTATGCCGAGACGAGCAGAAATATATGAGTACATTTCACTCATATTTCACATTCGGCAACTTGACAGCACTACGGCCACCTGCCTATCGTTAGCAATTGGATGGCAAGACTGCTAGCGCATCGCTGGCGGAACTGCCAGCCCTACGCGCCAGACGTTCCGGTGCTACGGGGCAAAGCCATCGACAACTTAAGCAGTCGATATCCAAACAGATACCCGCGGCGGGCACGACCCGGCCGCGCGTGAAGGAGAAGCGAAGCAATGGCAGCAACATCCGTAACGACCACCTTCACTCCGCTGCATGACCGCATCCTGGTTCGCCGTCTCGAAGAGACGGAGACCGTTCGCGGCGGAATCATCATTCCCGACAGCGCCAAGGAGAAGCCGCAGGAAGGCGAAGTGATCTCCGTGGGCAAGGGCAAGTCGAATGACGAAGGCAAGGTCTTCCCCCTCGATGTGAAGGCGGGCGACCGCATTCTGTTCGGCAAGTACTCCGGCACCGAGATCAAAATCGACGGTGAGGAGTTCCTGATCATGCGCGAGGAAGAAGTTCTCGGCATCATCAAGAAGTAGCGCTGCGCGCGGCATTCAGCTGTCAGCCATCAGCTTTCAGCACACCATGCCGCTGCGGACTTCATCAATTTTTTTGAGCTGCACAAGGCAGCTGAAAGCTGACAGCCGATGGCTGATAGCTAGAGGAGAAAAGCATGGCAAAGCAGATTCTGCACGGTGAGGAATCCCGTCAGGCAGTGCTGCGCGGCGTGAACGCGCTGGCAGATGCCGTTAAGGCGACGCTCGGTCCCAAGGGCCGCAATGTCGTTATCGAGAAGAAGTTTGGTTCCCCGACCATCACCAAGGACGGCGTGACGGTTGCGAAGGAAATCGACCTGAAGGACCCGCTCGAGAACGTGGGCGCTCAGCTCGTCCGCGAGGTTGCCTCGAAGACCTCTGACGTGGCCGGCGACGGCACCACGACAGCGACCGTTCTGGCCCAGGCCATCTTCCGCGAGGGTGTGAAGACGGTTGCGGCCGGTGCCAACCCGACCGCCCTGAAGCGCGGTATCGACAAGGCCGTTGTGGCCATCAACGAAGCTCTGGACAAGATCTCCAAGCCGGTTTCCGACGACAAGGTCGCGCAGGTGGGCACCATCTCGGCCAACGGCGATACGGAGATCGGCGAAATCATTGCCGAGGCCGTCAAGGTTGTGGGCAAGGATGGCGTCATCACCATCGAAGAGTCGAAGACCATGCACACCGGTCTGGAGACTGTTGACGGCATGCAGTTCGACCGCGGCTACCTGAGCCCGTACTTCGTGACGGACGCAGAGCGCCTGGAGTCGGTGCTGGACGATCCCTACATCCTGATCTACGAGAAGAAGATCAGCGCGATGAAGGATCTGCTTCCCCTGCTCGAGCAGGTTGCCCGTGGCGGCAAGCCGCTCCTGATCATCGCTGAGGACGTTGAGGGCGAAGCTCTCGCGACCCTGGTGGTGAACAAGCTGCGTGGCACGCTGAACGTGGCTGCGGTGAAGGCTCCGGGCTTCGGCGACCGCCGCAAGGCCATCCTGGGCGACATCGCGATCCTGACCGGCGGCAAGGCCATCACCGAGGACCTGGGCATCAAGCTGGAAGGCGTGAAGCTCGAGGACCTGGGCCGCGCCAAGCGCGTCACCATCGACAAGGACAACACGACGATCGTTGACGGCGCCGGCAAGACCAGCGACATCGACGGCCGCGTGAAGGAGATCCGCTCGCAGATCGAGAAGACCACCTCCGACTACGACCGCGAGAAGCTGCAGGAGCGCCTGGCCAAGCTGGTAGGCGGCGTGGCCATCATCAAGGTGGGCGCGGCAACCGAAACCGAGCTGAAGGAGAAGAAGGCGCGCGTTGAGGATGCTCTGCACGCAACCCGTGCGGCTGTCGAGTCCGGCATCGTTCCGGGCGGCGGCGTGGCTCTGCTGCGCACCGCAACGGCAGTCGATGCACTGATCGGCAAGCTGGAAGGCGACGAGAAGATTGGCGCGCAGATCATCCGCCGCGCCATCGAGGAGCCGCTGCGCCAGATCATCGCCAACGCTGGCGAAGAGGGTGCTGTGGTTGTGGCCAAGGTGCTCGAGTCGAAGGATTCTCAGCACGGCTACAACGCCGCGACCGGCGTCTTCGAGGACCTGGTTGCTGCAGGCGTCATCGATCCGACCAAGGTGACCCGCACCGCACTGCAGAATGCGGCCTCAATCGCTGGTCTGCTGCTTACCACCGAGGCTCTGGTGGTCGAGCTGCCCGAGCCCAAGGCTGCGGCTCCGGCCGGCGGCCACGGCGGCGGTATGGACGGCATGTACTAAGAACTACCGCGCACCCAATCGCGCGCAAGCAGCCTCCGGCCACGGCCGGGGGCTTCTTGTTTGCGCCATGCACAGACGTAGCATGTGGGCAAATTGGCATAGGTTAAGATGGATCAGGTGCGATGCGCGGCTCACGCGCTACGCCCGCTTATTGTGGCCCCGTAGCTCAGGTGGATAGAGCAGCAGTTTCCTAAACTGCGTGTCGGAAGTTCGAATCTTCCCGGGGTCACCATTTGGATACCAGTCAAACGATAGATTCATTTCGAATTACGCCATGCAGTTGTTGTTCGATCGGTTTGCTATACTCAGTTGAATCTCAGTGATTGGAAGTCTACCTGCACTTGATCTGGAGGCTTTCCAATCCGTTCGAATCCATCAACTTCCTCATCTGATTCGAGGCGTAATCCTTGACTGTTTCGGCGCGCCGTACAGCATCTGAATCCACCGAAGCGCCGTCTATGCCACAGCACCGCCCCTCGGTCTCCCTCGCCATCTGCACACGCAATCGGCCAGCCGCTTTGGCAGAGTGCCTGCGTGGCGTGCAGAGTCTATCTCCCGCACCCGATGAGGTTCTCGTTATCGACAATTCCCCAGGCGACCCAGGGACCGAACGCGCAGCGCAGGCCGCAGGTGCGCGCTATCTCGTGGAGTCGGCGCCGGGACTTAGCCGTGCACGAAACCGCGCGCTCCGCGAAAGTCGTTTCGACATCGTCGCGTTCATCGACGATGACGCCACGCCACGTCAAGGGTGGCTCGAGTTATTGCTGGCGCCCTATGCAGACGAGCGGGTCGCGGCCGTCACCGGTGAGACAATCTCAGACCCACAACTGGCGTCGACGATTGAAAAGCTGCCGCAGCGCGCGCTCTCCAATGCAGACCCGCTTTGGTTTGAGATGGCGAACTTCGGTGGTCTTGGATTCGGTACAAATATGTCGTTGCGCCGGCGCTGCTGCCGTGAAGAGGCCTTCTTCGATGTGCGACTCGGGCGCGGCGCGCCCATCAGGATTGCCGAGGAGAGCCATGCCTTTACCACGCTGATTGCACGCGGGTATAGAGCTGTTCATGTTCCCGCAGCCATCGTGTTGCATCCTGACAAGCCGCGCGATGTAGAGCAGGAGGCCACAGCCTCATTTGCCTACTGGCTGCTTCTGCTCTTCGAGTTTCCAGGACATCGCAGCGATCTTATTCGCTTCCTGCTGCGCCGCCTGCGCCGTAAGCCGCTCGGCTGGCCGCGCAATCCCTACGGTCCGGGCGAAATCATTAACAGTGGACTTGGAACCAAGATCAAATCTGCTTTTAGCGGCGTCCGCCTCTACTTGAGAGTTCGGCAGGCAGCGAAGCAGTAACCGTGGAGTTTCTGAGTTCAATTTGTCTGTTCTGAACTCCACGTTTCAGGCTGCTATCCTAGTCGCAATTCGAGCCACTCCCCTTATCGTTATTGACTGAAACAATGCCGGACAGAAAACAACACACCTCAGGTTCAGCCGCGGTTGTGATCCGCGCAGCCGATACTGCCTGGACACTGCGCTTCGGCGACCTGTGGCGCCACCGTGAGCTGTTGTATTTTCTTGTCTGGCGCGATCTTAAAGTTCGGTACAAACAGACTGTTGTTGGCATTGCATGGGCGGTAATTCAGCCTTTGGCAATTGCGCTATCGCTGACACTCTTTCTAGGCCGTGCGGTTCACGGCGCCACAGGGTCGCTTCCCTATGCAGTATTCGCCTACTCCGGCATGCTGCTGTGGCAGCTTTTCTCGCAAGGCCTGACTGAAGCCAGCAACAGCGTGGTCAACAACGAGCGGCTCATCTCCAAGGTGTACTTTCCCCGTCTCTTTGTACCAGTCGGCGCAGTACTGTCCAGCCTGCTCGATCTCCTCTTCGGGCTCGCCGTGTTGGCGGCTTTTCTCTGCGTATTCCAAATCGTGCCAACTGCTGCGGTCATAGCCGCACCGTTGTATGTCGGACTCACTTTGCTCGCATCACTCGGTGCAGGCCTTTGGCTGTCCGCACTCAACGTGAAATACAGAGACGTACGTTACACACTCAACTTCATTGTGCAGTTCTGGTTTCTCGCCTCTCCCATCGCCTATCCGATCAACGTAGTTCCAGAGCGCTGGCGGCTGATCTATCTGCTCAACCCGATGGCCGGGGCAATCGAA
>DATMUN010000601.1:0-3379 GCA_035563895.1 Occallatibacter sp.
TGGTAACGCACGCGTTGCTGCTGGAAACAGCGGGGAACCAATAGATGCTGCGCGCACTTGTTGATTTCGCACTGAAGAATCGCTGGATGATGCTGGGCGGCGTGCTGGTGTTGACGGTGTGGGGCGTGATCTCGTTCCGCAACCTGCCGGTGGAAGCCTATCCCGACGTGGCGAATAACTACGTCCAGATCATTACGCAGTGGCCGGGACGCAGCGCCGAGGAGATCGAGCGGCAGGTCACGGTGCCGGTTGAGATTCAGATGGCGGGCATTCCGCACCTGACGCATCTGCGCTCGACGACGCTGGCGGGGCTCTCGAGCCTGATGCTGATCTTCGACGACAGCTCGACGAGCGACATCAACCGCGAGCACGTGCTGGAGCGGCTGAGCCAGGTGAGCTTGCCGCCAGGGCTGACGCCGCAGATGGGCACGGACTGGAGCCCGGTGGGGCAGATCTATTGGTACACGCTGGAGAGCACGAACCCGGCGTACGACGTTATGGAGAAGAAAGCGCTCGAAGACTGGACGCTGGAGAAATCGTTCAAGGGCGTGCCGGGCGTGGTGGATGTGTCGAGCTTTGGCGGGCCGACGAAGGAGTATCAGATCCTTCTCGATCCGGACAAGCTGGTGGCCTACGGTTTGTCGATTGGCCAGGTGGAGCAACAACTGGCGGCAAACAACACCAACGGCGGTGGCAGCTTTATCGAGCAGGGCGCGCAGCAGATCAACGTGCAGTCGCAGGGGCTTTACCGCAGCGTGCAGGACATTGAAAGCACGGTGGTGAAGGCTCAGAACGGTACGGCTGTGCGCATTCGCGATATTGCGAGGGTGACGCAGGGACCGAAGATCAGGCTGGGGCAGATTGGGCGGTCGGTGCACATGCCTGACGGCACGATTGTGGACAATGCCGACACGGTGGAAGGGATCGTGCTGTTGCAGAAGGGCGCGGACTCCGATCCGGTGCTGAAGGGGATTCACGAGGAGACGGAGAAGCTGAACAAGGGGATTCTGCCGCCGGGTGTGAAGGTGGCGCCGTTCCTCGACCGCTCGGACCTGGTGAAGTTCACCGTGGACACGGTGGAGCACAACCTGACGGCGGGAATGGTGCTGGTCACGATCATTCTGCTGGCCTTTCTGGGGAATGTTCGTGGTGCGATCATTGTCGCGCTGACCATTCCATTTGCGCTGATGTTTGCCTCGATCTGCCTTGACCTGAGTCATGTTCCAGCGAACCTGCTTTCGCTTGGCGCGCTGGATTTCGGCATGGTGGTGGACGGCAGTGTGGTGATGATCGAGAATATCGTGCGTCACCTGGTGATGAAGGACAGTTCGCGGACGCCTGCACAGAGTATTCGCGATGCTGCGCATGAGGTGCAGCGTCCGGTGTTCTATGCGATTGGCATCATCATCACGACGTACCTGCCGATCTTCACTCTGGAGGCCGTGGAAGGACGACTATTCCGGCCGATGGCCTGGACAGTGGCCTTTGCACTGTTGGGCGCGTTGACGTTTTCCATGATCATTGCGCCGGTTTTTGCGAGCCTGCTATTTGGCAAGGGCACCAAGGAGTGGGAGAACCCGCTTTTGCTATGGCTGATCAGCCGATATCGTGTTGCGGTGCGCTGGGCGATTTTGCATCGCGGCGTCACAGTTGGTACGGCGGCTGTGTTGTTTGCGATTGCGGTGTTTATCATCGTTGGCGGCGCGATCGGTTCGGAGTTTCTACCGCATCTGGACGAAGGATCGATCTGGGTTCGCGGCACGCTGCCGCCGAGCGAAGGACCTGCGGCCAGCATTGACTTTACGAACCGGGCACGTGTGGTGATGGCGTCGTTCCCCGAAGTGACGCAGGTGGTGAGCCAAACAGGCCGCCCTGACGACGGTACGGATACGACAGGCTTCTTCAACACGGAGTACTTCGTGGACCTGAAGCCGAAGGAGCAGTGGCGTCCGGTGTTTCATCAGGACAAAGAGCAGCTGATTGAGGCGATGAATCGCGAATTGGAGAAGTTTCCGGGAGTGATCTGGAATTTTTCGCAGCCGATCAGCGACAACATGGAAGAGGCTGTCTCCGGCGTGAAGGGCGAGCTGGCTGTAAAGCTGTATGGCGACGACCTGCGCACGCTGGAGAGTAAGGCGGAAGAGATTCAGGCGCAGATGGCGCAAGTCGTAGGCGTCAGCGATCTGGGCATCTTTCGCATCATTGGCCAGCCTAATTTGAACTTCACCGTAGATCGCGACGCAGCGGCGCGGTGGGGCATCAATGTTGCAGATATCCAGGATGCGATTCAGACCGCGGTGGGCTCGAACGCACTTACGCAAGTGCAACAAGGCGAGGCACGTTTCGACGTGACGTTGCGTTATCAGCAACCATTCCGCGATACGAGGGAAGCAATCGAGAATGTGCGGTTGCTGGCGCCCTCGGGCGAGCGCGTTTCGCTTGCGCAGTTGACAAAGATGTCGGCGGACGACGGTGCAGAGGAGATCTATCGGGAGGCAGGGCAGCGCTACATTGCGATCAAGTACTCGGTGCGCGGTCGCGACCTGGGCTCGACGGTGCAGGAATCGATCGATCGCGTGAATCGCAGCGTTAAGCTGCCCACCGGGTATCACCTGGAGTGGGCGGGTGAGTATGCGAGCCAGCAGCGTGCCGAGAAGCGCATGGCAATCGTCATCCCGATCACGATTCTCGCAATCTTCCTGATTCTCTACACCATGTTCCGCTCGTACAAGTGGTGCATGCTGGTGCTGGTTTCAGTGCTGATGGCTTCGGTGGGAGGACCATTTGCACTGTTCCTGACACATACGAACTTGTCGGTTTCTTCAGAGGTCGGATTTCTGGCGCTGTTCGGCGTCTCGGTGCAGACCGGTGTGATCATGCTCGAATACATCAATCAGTTGCGTGCGCATCGCAAGGCGACGGAGCTTTCGGAGGGAGAGCAGATCATCGAGGCGGCCGTGGAAGGCGCGGTGCTTCGGTTGCGGCCGATCATGATGACGATGCTGGTGGCGACGCTGGGGCTGCTGCCGGCGGCGCTGTCGCACGCGATTGGCTCGGATTCACAGAGGCCCTTTGCGATTGTGATTGTCGGCGGGTTATTGGCGAATCTGGTGATCGGAGTGTTCCTGCTGCCCACGCTGTATGTGTGGATGGCTCGGGAGAGTGATGAGCTGCCGGAGGTGGAATCGCTGTAGCGCGGCGGCTTGAGCGAAGGGCTGTCGCAAGCTGGACTCGAGGGCGTACGATGCTGCGCAAAGGAGAAAACCTGATGCGTTCGTACGCTCATTCGACTGCGCTCCTGCTGGGGTGCGCGCTGTGTTGTTTTGTTGCTCCGCGAGGCGGCTGGTCGCAGAATACGGGAGCCGATGTGCCGCCCGTG
>DATMUN010000602.1:0-2725 GCA_035563895.1 Occallatibacter sp.
CGGACAGGAATTGGCGGCCTATTTCAACAACCATATCCCTCGGTAAATGAAAATACTCAACTGCCTCGCTTGAGTTGCGCAGCAGGAAAGTGAATATGCTCTGTACCAGACGCGGCAGCCCTTGCCATCCTCACGTGGCACGACCGTCTCGCGACCGATAAAATACGTTACGTCTGAGCTTGACTTTGGCCAAGAATTGAACGGCCTCATCGGGCGCGCGGGATGCGGAACATCGGATCGTTCTCGACGATCTCATGCGCGCTCTTGAGCATGAGTTTCATGCGGCCGAGGTTTCCAAAGGTGGTCCAGCGAGCTTTGGCATTTGACCAATAGAATAGCTGGAAGCGATCGGTATCGGGAATGGGACGCAGCCGTGCCACCGGGTTTGAGGTGCGGCGGTCGACGACGGTGTAACCGCTGCCGCTCTTTTCTACGTCGTGGCGTGTGAACTGGGCGGCGATCAGGACAAGTGTCGGGTCGGGTTTGTTCATACCGGTCAATGTGCCCGATGACGGACGCCTGCGCGAGTATCGACGAGGTCGCCGATTCGATTTGTCGCACGGCGAGCGGATTGCTGCGATTCAGCCGGTTGATTCTACGGATGGGATGCAACACGCCCATCGCCTGCCCGTCCTGCCCGATCCGCTGCCGCCGCGCTTTCTGTCCTGCCTTGCGGGATTCGCCGATCTGTTCACGCGCTCGTCCTGGTCGCACGTGCTGGTGCTGATTGCCGGAGTCATTCTGGCGCCCGGCCGGCGCACCGTCACGTCGGTCCTGCGCATCCTGGGGCGCGAACGCGATCCCAACTTCTGCACCTTCCATCGTATTCTCAATCGCGCCGCGTGGTCGTCCCGCGCCGTGGCGGGCCGATTGCTGGTCCTGCTGATTGCGGCCTTCGTCCCGACCGGTGCTCCGGTGGTGATTGGGCTCGATGACACCATCGAGCGGCGCTGGGGGCCCAAGATCAGCGCCCGCGGCATCTACCGCGATCCGGTCCGCTCCTCCAAGGGACACTTCGTCAAAGCCAGCGGCCTGCGCTGGCTTTCCGCCATGCTGCTGGTGCGCGTGCCGTGGGCCGACCGCATCATGGCGCTGCCGTTCCTCACCCTGCTCGCGCCGTCCAAGCGCTTCTATACCGGCAAATCGCGCGCCCCCAAGACGCTGCTCGATTGGGCCAGGCAGGCTGCCCTGCAAATCCACCGCTGGCTCCCCGACCGCTACATCGTGCTGGTCGCCGACAGCGCGTTCGCGGCCATCGAATTCCTCGCCGCGGTGCGCAACCATGTTTGTGTCGTCACAAGGCTGCGCCTCGATGCCAACCTGTTCGCCTTTCCGCCGCAAAAGCATAAAGGCCGTGGCCGGCCGCCGGTCAAAGGCAAGCGCTTGAAAAAGCTCTCCGCCATCCTCAAGAACCGCAACGTCCGCTGGCAGCGCTGCCGCGTCAGTCTGTGGTACGGAAGAACCAATCGCCTCGTCGAGATCACCAGCGGCACCGCGATCTGGTATCGCGGCGGCGTGCCGCCGGTGCCGATCCGCTGGCTGCTCGTGCGCGATCCCAAAGGCGAACTCGAACCGCAGGCCTTCCTCGCCACCGATCTCGACGCCCGTGCGGGCGACATTCTCGCCTGGTTCGTGAGCCGCTGGCAGGTCGAAGTCACCTTCGAGGAAGTCCGCGCCCATCTCGGCGTCGAAACCCAGCGTCAGTGGTCCGACAAGGCGATCCTGCGTACCACGCCAGCTTTGCTGGGATTGTTTTCCATCGTCACGCTTTGCGCGCACGAGCTCTCCAAATCGCGAAAGCTCAAACCCAGGACCGCCGCATGGTATCCAAAAGCGGTTCTCACCTTCAGCGATGCCATCGCCGCAGTACGGCGCGAAATATGGGCACATCAGATTTCTTTCATGTCACGGCCCCGCCGAGACAGCATCGAAATCCCCCACCATATCTGGCATCGTATGGAAAACGCACTCGCCTACGCCGCATAGATCGGCCAAAGTCAAGCTTAGGGCACCTCGAACAATGACGATTTTTTCGTCGGGTCGATCGCGGGCGCGGCGGGACGGTGATTTTGGCTCATGGTTTGTCGTGAGTAAGCTGTGTTTTGTAGGCCAGGCGCCCGCTTGGGACGCGCCGGGCACACCACTCCCTCATGCGGCAGCCATCCGCTCCAGCGTCACCAGCCGGCGGATGTTGTAGGCAAGGTTCTGCAAGCCGATTTTGGCCTTCGCCCGCGCGATGCCGATCGTCCGTACGATCCGGCCACCTGGCGAGGTCTGTTGAGCACCGAACACGTGCTCGATGCGGGCCCGAACTCTGCTCTTCTGGCGGTTCGCGTTCTCCTGCGCCTGCGATAGCGGATGATTGCGGTTCGCGCGCTGATGAATCCGGCTGCGCAAGCCGCGCAAGCTGAGCTTCGCCTCGGTCTCCGCCGAGCGATACGCGCTGTCCGCGTACACATCCGCAGACGTGTTGGCCTGGTTCAAAAGTCCATCGAATTGCTGGCTGTCATGCACACTCGCGTCGGTCACGTCGTACTCCCGGATCAGCTTGTGCTTGGCATCCGCATTCACGTGGTTCTTGTAGCCGTAGAAGCTCTTGCCGTGCTTCTTGGTCCAGCGCGCATCCTTGTCTTTCTGCCGGTTCTTGGCCGGATCCTTCTCCCACTCCTCCGGTGTCTTGCCGATCTTCACGGCCTCATTCTCTTCGCGGCTGTTGCGTTGCTTG
>DATMUN010000603.1:0-3074 GCA_035563895.1 Occallatibacter sp.
CCGGCACATCAGACACAACCGAGGGCTTGAAACCCGCTGCGCTAACGGTGATCTTGTAGGCGCCCAGGGGCAAATCCTGGAAGACGTATTCGCCTGCGCTCGAGGACACGGTCTTACGGGAGGCGCCAGTTGCTGTTTGTACTGCCTCCACTGTGGCCGAGGGCACCACAGCGCCGGACTGATCCGTCACGGTGCCGTTGATGCCGCCTCTAAAAGTTTGTGCGTGGCTGGCAAGCGGCGCAAGGAGAATCGCGGCCAATGCCACCCAGACAACGGCGAATACACGCCGGGTAGGTCGATAACGCATGGGTCAAAGCCTCCGAAAAAATGCTTGTAAAGAGTGATCTCGATTGGTCTGCGCTAAATGGTTTGCCAATTACAGCTACGGCTGCGCAATAACGCACAGAATGCGGCTTATTTTTTCTTGGGAGCGCTAGGAGCGCAGAAGGAATGGAAGAGGTTTTCCATTCCCAAAAATAGTTTGATCCTGCATAAGGAAGCAATGAAGATGGCGGCGAGACTTGCCCGTCTATCTTCGGCAATTCGCGTTCATAGTATTTATTATCAACAACTTGATCGCCTTCAAAATCCCCCGTGCGGAATGAGGGATTTTCTCGCATATCCGTGCCGTGTCTGCAGATTCAAAGCAGCATCGCTGTTTGAACGATCACTGTGGTGACCGGCAAGTGCCACCGTCGATTCTGAGGAAACCGGGTGCGATGCGGTAAAAAAACCGGCCTGAACTGCCGCAGTAGTCATCCACATTGCCGGCTTCGGCGGAAGTCTCTTCCCCTTTCCACCAATTCGGGGTAAGAATAGACGGTTCCAGTTTTCTCACGATCCGGCCATGCCAGATCAACTTGTGAGCTGGATCACTTTTCGGGGTGCTACCGGGCACATCAACCACGCCGCGCTGGTGGCACCCTTTCCGGTACGAGGTGGAAGCACATGCCCGAGTCCGCAGGCCGCTGGTCGCATCCCTCAGTTATCCTCGTCGCTACTGATCTCAGCGACCTGGACCGGCTGATCCCCTTCGCACTGAAGGAGGCCGCCGAGACTGAGTCGCGTCTGCTCCTCATCCATGTGCTCAGCGCGGGTGCCGCTTTGGCTGTCGATGCAGCCGGCATGCCTTATTACGATCCCTCCAGCGCAGCCGACTACTCCGCAAAGACGCTGGAAGCATGGCGCACCATCGCGCACGAGAAAGGGATTGCCTGCGACATTCTCATCCGCGATGGTAATCCAGCCCAACAGATCGCAGCCGCCGCCCGGCAGTTCAATGCGGGCCGTGTGCTGCTCGGAACCCGGAGCCGGGGAAAAGTGAGCAAGCTTCTTCTCGGATCCGTTGCAGAACAAGTGCTGCGCTCGGTCAACCTCCCGGTCATGACCGTGGGACCCGAGGCTCATCTCCCGGTGCAAAGCAGTTTGACGCCGCGCGTCGTTCTGCATGCCACCACACTTAGAGAGGCCTCCCGCCCGAGCGCAGCGCTTGCCTGCCAGATCGCCATCGCACAGAACGCCCGCCTGGTGCTGCTGCACGTTCTGCCCACGCCTGCGAACGGCAAAGACGTCGCCGCCGGACTAGAGGCTGCCGCAAAAACGGAACTCGCAGCTCTCGCCGAGTTCACCGGCTCGAACGAGATGGGTTGTCCTGCCTGCATTGAGCCGCGCGTCGTACACGGGAACCCAGCCATCGAGATACTCGCCACCGCCTCTGAACTGGACGCGAGCCTGATCGTACTGGGGGCCACGCAGCGCTCGGCTTTGCAGAACCTCACCCGCGATCGCACCATCTATCGCGTGTTGGCGCATGCGCGCTGCCCTGTCCTGACGCTACGCGAGGCTGCCACGGCAATTCCTGAACCTCCAGAAACTGCCTCGTTGCTGCACTTCTGATTTGCACACAAACAAAAACCCCCGCCAGCCTGGCGGGGGTTTTTGCATTTCTCTAAATCCGGATCAGGCGGTCAACCGCTCAAGCTGGTCCGGCTTCACAATGGTCAGGCTCGACCCCTTGATCGAGATCCACTGATCGCGGCGGAACTGGTTGAGGAGGCGGGTGACGGTCTCACGAGAGGTACCGGCCATATTGGCGATCTCTTCGTGGGTCAGTGCCATGGTGAACCGAATCTCTGGGCGACCGCTCGAGGCGGAGCGCCCCCAGTCGAGCAGCAAACGCGCAAGGCGACCTGCTGCCGAACCGGAAAGGGCCAGCCGCTTTGCATCGTGAAACACGGTCAGATACTCGCCGGAGAGCGACTGCGCCGCATGCATGCTGGCGATGCCGTGCCGTCCGAGGAAGTCCACAAACTCCTGCTTGCGAATCGTCTTCACCTGGCAGGGCTCAATGGCTTCGGCAGTCACTTCGTGGGGCACGTTGGCAAGCACAGCACTCAAACCCATCACGTCGCCAGGGCCGGCGATTTTCAGGATCATGGTCTTGCCGTCGCGAGAGGTCGAAGAGATCTTCACCTGGCCAAAACAAATAATGAAAACGTTGCGTGCCGGATCGCCTTCAGAAAACAGCTTCGCGCCGCGCGCGTGGCTCATCATGATCCCGATGCCATCGAAATCTGCCAGAGCTTCTGGCGTCAGATTACAGAACATCCGCAAATGCCGATGCTCACAGTTCAGGCAATCGTCTGGTGGGTGATGAGAGTGGATTCCGGCCATAGAAGTTCCGCGTACTTACAGGAAAGTATATCGCACTTTTATCGGCCGAAAACAAACCGCGCTCTCAACGTGACGAATCCTGTCCCCGGTTACGGTGAACTCTTGCCGGCTGTATCAGTTGGCGGAAAGTACCGATATGACGCCGCCGCGGCGCCGAATGCCCGCCAGGCGCGCCGCACAGCAGGCGCGGTAGCCGCGCGAGACCTCGCGCGCCAGTTCCTCCAGCAGGTGCATGCGCAGCGGCGGATAGGCGTCGAATGCCTGCTTCAGCGAGTCGAACGCGAGTATCACCGTCGATCCAGCCGTTTGCGCGGTCAGGGTGTAAGAATGGCGGAGTTCGCCCAGCGCTGCCGCAAGCTCCACAAGCTCGCCGGCGTGCACCTGACCCAATACCAGCCGCG
>DATMUN010000604.1:0-2822 GCA_035563895.1 Occallatibacter sp.
ACCTGCAGGTTGCTCAAACGGACATTCCCGCGCTGCAAAGGAAGGCTCGACTCGATCTTCTTGTACTGCTCGGACGTGATTTCCATCTCTCTTCAATCTACACGTCAAAAGATGGATTTAGTGTGAACACGCCCTAGGAACTGACCCCTGTTCTCTGTTCAAGCATCTAAACTGTCACTATGTCCCTTCCCTTGACCGCGCGCCATCGCTCCAAGACGCCGCCGCCGGGTGAAACCGGCCAGGAAGCGCTCTATCTGCGTTCACTCTCTGACCGCCAGATTCCCGTCACCATCAAGCTGCGTGGCGGCGAATCCGTGCGCGGTTGGATCGAGTACTTCGACGACGGCATGCTACGCCTCACGCGCGATGGCAAGCCGAATCTCTTCATCTACAAGCACCAGATCGAGACCATTACCGAGGTCGGCCGCCGTCGCGGGTCCCGCCCGGCAAACGTCGCCAACATCTCCGAGGCTGCACAGTGACCGTTCCTTCCGCCCCTGCCTTTACCTGGGTTGCCCAGGCTGCTGAAATTGCCCGCGAAGCCGGCGCACGCCTGCGCGAGTTCTACGCCGAGGGCGTAGAAACCGAATACAAGGGCGATGTCGATCTCGTCACCGTCGCCGACCGCACCAGCGAAAAGCTCATCCGCGCACGCCTCAGCGAAGTCTTTCCTGTGCACGGCATCTTCGGCGAAGAGGGCACGCGCGACCGCCTCGATGCCGAGTTCCGCTGGTACATCGATCCGCTCGACGGCACCACCAACTTTGCGCACGGCTTCCCGCAGTTCTGCGTCTCCATGGGGCTTGAACAGCGCACGCCCGGCCTTGATCCTGAACAGGATGGCCAACTCGTGGCCGGTGTTATCTACGATCCGCTCCGCGACGAGCTCTTCGCCGCCGAGCGCTGTAAAGGTGCATGGCTCAACGGCAAACCCATGCATGTCTCGCGCACACCCGTTCTCGCCGAGTCACTCGTAGCCACCGGCTTTCCCAGCCGCAAGCGTCACGCCAGTCCGAACATCCACTTCTACCAGGAGTTCACGCTGCGCTCCCACGGCGTGCGCCGCGCCGGTTCCGCCGCGCTCGACCTCGCCTACGTTGCCGCGGGCCGCATGGAGGCCTTCTGGGAGTTCAATCTGAACCCCTGGGACACCGCTGCAGGCATCCTGCTCGTCGAAGAAGCTGGAGGCCGCGTTACCGACTTCTCCGGCCACCACTTCCGCATCGCCAGCGAAGAGATTCTCGCGTCCAATACGCGCATTCACGACGAACTCTTAGGCTTCTTCTCCGACATGTTTGCGGGCCGCGATCTCGCGCCCATCCCCACCGCAGCCGAGTGGGCCGCGCAGCGAGCAGCGGTGCTCAAAGGCTAAGTTGAGCCTCGTGTTTTGTCTCATTTAGCGAGATAGTTCCAGAGATTCCCGCGTTACAAAAACCGAGTACGCACCCTTGCATCAGTGCAGGGGTGCATATGCTACTATCAGCGTCGAGAAGTTCGCTTCCCGGAGAGTCCAGAGATGGCATATGTAATTGCAGAACCCTGTATCGGCACCAAGGACACCGCCTGCGTAGACGCCTGTCCAGTCGATTGCATCCACCCCAAGAAGGACGAAGCCGGCAACGCCGAGGCCGATCAGCTGTTCATCGATCCGGTCGAGTGCATTGACTGCGGCGCGTGCGTCCCTGCTTGCCCAGTCTCGGCCATCTTCGCGCAGGACGACCTGCCGGAGAAGTGGGCCCACTTCACTGAGAAGAACGCAACGCACTTCGGCCGCTAAACTTATTCTGCTTTCAAACGGCAACGTCCGCCGGGGCAACCGCTCTGGCGGACGTTTGTGTTTGTAGCCAACCTTAGCGTTTCTGCAGCGTAGGTTCGTATGGCGTATCGTTTTGCACGCCGCCCTGCGGATTGATCGTCACCGTCACCGTGATGGGCGCCTGCAGTCTGAACTGCACGATCGTTTCGGATGGGATCACCACCTGTTGCCCTCGCGTGGCGGCGTTGATGCCCGTGCCTGCGCCTGCGCCCGCCAGTGTGCCGATCGCCGCGCCCTTGCCGCCGCCAGCCAGTCCGCCGATAATCGCGCCAAGGGCCGCGCCGCCGCCCGCCTTGATCGCCGTATTCTTGCCGCGCCCCGCGCCCTGCTGGCTATAAGGATCGGTCACCAGCGAGAGCTTCTGCCCGCGCGCCGTCAGCTGCGTCAATTCCAGCGTCAGTGAAGCGCTGCCCTTGAAGTGCGCCGCCTCCTTCGCGTCCACCACACGCCCCAGTACCGGCGTTCCTTGCGGAATTGCCACCACGCCATCGGCCATCAGGTCGCCGGCCAGCGAGCCGTGGAAGGCGTCGTTCGTCTGTGTCGTCTTCGTGTCCAGCGTCTCGGTGATGCGCACCGGCACCACCGTTCCAGCCGCCAGCGTCACCTGCTTCACAATCGGCTTCGGCGGAGCGGGAGCCTGCGCAGCTTGCTGCACCGGTGCAGGCATTGGCGATGGTCCTGCTGGCTGGCTCTGCGCCGCATTTCTCCGGTCTGGCCGCGCCGAGGGCTTCTGTTGCGATGCCGCCTGCGGCGCCGCGGCCATCTGCGGCTGCGCACTCGGTGCTGGAGCGGATTGCACCGTCAGGTTGTTCACCACCGTCTTCACGCCGGCAATCGTGCCGCTTTCGCTACCCGCAAGCGCACGCTCTGCATCGCTCGCCACAGTGCCGCTCAGCGTCGCCACGCCGTTCTGCACCGCAACGTGGATCTCCTGCCCATTCAGGGCCGACTCTGCGCTTAACTTCGTCTGGATATTGCCGGCAATCTGCATGTCGCTGGGCGCAGC
>DATMUN010000605.1:0-2719 GCA_035563895.1 Occallatibacter sp.
GTTCACGATCACGATTACGCTGCGGCCGCTCTCGTGCGCATAGCCGCCGATGGTCGCGTCGCTCGCCGTCACGCCCTCGGTCGCGTCAATCACGAGCAACGCCACGTCCGCTGCTTCCAGATGCCGCCGGGCCATCACCACGCTCAGCTTCTCGGCCATCAGGTGGGTCTTGCCCTTGCGCCGGATGCCTGCCGTATCCACAAACCGCAGCCGGTCGCCCTCGAACTCCACCACCTCGTCCACCGCGTCGCGCGTGGTGCCTGCAATGGGCGAAACAATGGCGCGGCTCGTGCCCGTCAGTGCGTTCAGCAGTGTGGACTTGCCAACGTTCGGCCGCCCGATGATTGCCACCGAAGTTTCGAACTGCTCAAACTCGCCATGCGTGCGGTGCAGCTTCGTGCCTTCGCCTTCGGCTTCGTCCTCCGCTTCTGGCTCCAGCTCAACCACCTCGCTTTCAGCCGCAGGAATCACGTCGGACACAGCCTCGAGCAGGTCGCCGATACCCTTGCCGTGCTCGGAGCTTATCGGGAACACGTCCTTGAAGCCCAGCTGCCGGAAGTTCTCAGCTTCCAGCGCCATCGCCTCACCCTCGACTTTGTTCACGGCCAGAAAGACAGGCTTCTTGCTCTTCTGCAGCAGCCGCGCCAGCTCGTAGTCCGGCTTGGCCAGCTCCGTGCGTACGTCCACCACCATCACCAGCGCGGCTGCCTCATCCAGAGCCACGCGTGCCTGGCGGTAGATCTCCGCGGGAATCAACTCCTCGTCGTCGGGCACAATGCCACCCGTGTCCACGAGCCGGAAGCGCCGCCCGGCCCACTCGTACTCGCCGTAGATGCGGTCCCGCGTGATGCCCGGCTCGTCGCCCACAATCGACCGGCGGCTCCTGGTTAACCGGTTGAACAGAGTGGACTTGCCCACATTGGGGCGTCCCACGATGGCCACCAGCGGCAAGGCCTCTGATCCCGGTTTTACTGGCACTACCGATCTGCGATACGTCGGCACTTTTATCCTCTTTCCAGCGAACCGGCCCGCCTCCCGGCGCTCCTGCCCGCACTTGATCCTTATCTATCTTACTTTCTTGCTGCTTCTGGGGCTTTTTCGGGGTGCAACTGTTTTTTCTCGACCACACAGGCACTCGATGCGTACACTGCCGCCATTCCCCGCCCAGCAGGAGGCCAACATGCCCAAATACGTCATTGAGCGCGAGATACCCGGCGCGGGTTCGCTCAGCCCTGAGACCCTCCACGCCATCTCGCAGAAGTCCTGCGGAGTGCTCAGCAACCTGGGCCCGTCGATCCAGTGGCTCCACAGCTACGTCACCGCCGACAAGATTTACTGCGTCTACATCGCGCCCAACGAAGAGATGGTGCGCGAGCACGCAAAGCAGGGCGGCTTCCCAGCCAACAGCGTCGCTGAGGTTAAAACCATTATCGACCCCACCACGGCTGAGTAAGGCGGACTGGGCATGATCTGTGGAGCCCACGTTATCGTCTACTCGCAAGACGCCGAAGCGGATCGTGCATTTTTTCGTGACGTGTTTGGGTTCGCGTCCGTCGACGCAGGCCATGGGTGGCTGATCTTTGCGCTGCCTCCGGCTGAAGCCGCATTTCACCCGAGCACAGAAAACGGTCAACATGAACTCTACCTGATGTGCACTGATCTTGGCGCAGAGATTTCGGCGCTGCGTGACCGTGGCATCGAGTGCTCTCCCGTTCATGAGGAGCGCTGGGGAGCAGTCACACGAATCCGTCTTCCCGGCGGTGGGGAACTCGGTCTCTACGAGCCGCGGCATCCAACCACGATTGCGAAGGAGTAGTCCTCACTTCGCCCTGCGAAAGCATGGAGAAGATTCTCGCTAGAATGGAATCTGCTCGCATGGCTTCCACTGACACCCCAATCCGCGCCCTGCCCACGCTCCACCAGTTCTTTGCGCCGGGCGGCATCCTCGCGCAGTCTCCGCTGCCCTATGAGTACCGGCCGGGGCAGCTGGAGATGGCCAAGGCCGTGGAACGTGCTCTCACCGAGCGGCGTCATCTGATCGTCGAAGCGGGCACCGGCACAGGCAAGACCCTCGCCTACCTGCTGCCCGCTCTGCGCACCGGCCAGCGCGTCATCATCTCCACCGGCACCAAGGCCCTGCAGGACCAGCTCTACTTCCGCGACGTGCCCTTCCTCGCATCCCTGCTGGGCGATCTGCGCGTCTGCTATATGAAGGGCCGTGCCAACTACCTCTGCCGCCACAAGCTTGTCGCCTTGCGCAACCAACCGATCTTGAATGGACTGGAAGAGATCGACCAGTATCGCCAGATTGCCGACTGGGAGCGCGAGACTGAGACCGGCGACCGCGCCGAGCTCGCAGGACTGCCCGAAGCCAGCGCCCTGTGGAGCAAGTTGGACGCGCGTGCCGATGCCTGCCTTGGCACCACCTGCCCCGACTACAAGCGCTGCTTCATTACGGAGATGCGCCGCCGCGCACTCGAGTCGGATATCGTCATCGTCAATCACCATCTGTTCTTCGCCGACCTCTCGGTCAAGCAGGAGGCAGCCGGAGCGCCCGACGCGGGCGTACTGCCCGAGGCTGCTGCTGTCATCTTCGACGAGGCCCATGAGCTCGAAGAGGTCGCATCCAGCTACTTCGGCTTGTCGGTCTCTAACATCCGATTTGAAGAGCTGGCCCGCGACATGGACGTGCTGCTCCGCGGCAAGGAGGGCACTGAAC
>DATMUN010000606.1:0-3168 GCA_035563895.1 Occallatibacter sp.
TGACCATGTGCTGGTAAAGACGGCCTGGCCTGCGGTGGAGTTCAAGGTGGCGGAAGACGCGAAGACGGTTACGCTGACCACGTCGAAGCTGAAGGCGGTGATCGATCGCGACACCGGCGCGCTGCACTACCTGACGCCGGACGGCAAGCAGCTTACGACGGACAGCTACCGCTCACTGCACGCCGACGAGGTGAACGGTGAGCAGACCTTCCACGCCGAGGTGGACTTTGCCATCTACGGCTCGCACGAGGGGTTCTACGGGCTGGGGCAGCACCAGGCCGGCGTGTGGAACTACCGCGGCGAGGAGGTGGACCTGTCGCAGGAGAATACGGAGATCGCCATTCCGCTCCTGGTTTCGACCAATGGGTACGGTATCTTCTGGAACAATTCGTCACGCAGCCGGTTCAACAACCGCTTCGTACACTCGCTCTACCTGACGGCGGAGGTGGCGGACCGCGCGGACTACTACTTCCTTTACGGGCCCAGTGCGGACGAAATTGTCGGCCTCTATCGCGAGATGACGGGCGAGGCGCCGCTCTTCGGGCGCTGGGCTTACGGCTTCTGGCAGTGCAAGAACAAGTACCAGTCGCAGCAGGACCTGGAGACGGTGGCGGCGAAGTACCGCGCGTTGCACATCCCGGTGGACAACATCGTGCAGGACTGGTTCTGGTGGACCAACATGGGCGAGATGCAGTGGAACGCCAAGTATCCCGACCCGCAAGGCATGATCGACACGCTGCACAAGGAGCACTTCCACCTGATGGTGTCGGTGTGGCCGTTCTTCCGACCCGGCTCGCCGGTGTATGACGAGTTCGACCGCAAGGGTTGGTTTGTGACGCGCACGGTGTCGACGAGCTTCCACCCGATGGGGCAGGCACTGTATGACGCAACGGACCCGGCGGCGCGCAAGCAGTACTGGGCCAATATCAACACCGCGCTCTTCCAGAAGGGCGTAGACGCATGGTGGCTGGACACGGACGAGCCCGAGACCGAAGGCAAGCAGGACAACATCCTCACCGAGCATCGCATTGCGCTGGGCTCGGGTGCGCGCTACGCGAATGTCTTCCCGCTGTTTCACTCTGAGGGCGTGTCGCTGGGGCAGCAGGCGGCGAGCGACCAGAAGCGCGTCTTCATCCTGTCGCGCTCGGCGTATGCGGGCTCGCAGCGGCTGGGTGTTACGGCGTGGTCGGGCGACGTGCTGAGCGACTGGCTGACCTTCCAGCGGCAGATTCCGGCGGGGCTGAACTTCGCCATGAGCGGGATTCCGTACTGGACGACGGACATTGGAGGCTTTATCTCGGGCGGCAACCTGGCCGATCCGAACTTCCGCGAGCTGTTCGTGCGCTGGTTCCAGTTCGGGGCGTTTTCGCCGATCTTCCGCGTGCATGGAACGCGTGCGCCCGATGAGAACGAGTTGTGGTCCTACGGGCCGGAGGCGCAGAAGATTCTGGTGGACTACGACACGCTGCGCTATCGGCTGATGCCGTACATCTACTCGCAGGCGTGGCAGGTTACGGCGAACCACGGCACGCTGATGCGTCCGCTGGTGATGGACTGGCGTGATGATGTGAACGCACAGAACATGGCGGACGAGTACCTGTTCGGACCGTCGATCCTGGTGAGTCCGGTGACCACGCAGGGTGCGACGACGCGCAGTGTGTATCTGCCGCAGGCGGGGTGGTACGACTTCTGGACAGGCGAGAAGGTTGCCGGGGCGCAGCGGATTGTCGCGGATGCACCGTTGGCAAAGCTGCCGCTGTTTGTTCGGGCGGGGTCAATTGTGCCGATGGGGCCGGCGATGGAGTGGGCCACGGAGAAGCCTGCTGACCCGATCGAGCTGCGCATCTATCCCGGCGCGGACGGCGACTTTACGCTCTACGAGGACGAGAACGACAACTACAACTACACCAAGGGCGCGCACGCGACGATTGCGCTGCACTGGGATGACGCGGCGAAGACGCTGACTGTAGGCGCGCGCGAGGGGACCTTCCCCGGCATGCTTGCGACGCGGACGTTCAAGGTGGTGGTTGTCGGGAAAGATCGCGGAACGGGGATAGGTGAGACGGTTGCGCCGAATGCGATGGTGAGTTATACGGGTGAGAAGGTGACTGTGAAGCCGTAACGGCCTAGTCGCGGCGGAAGCGGTTGGCTTTGTCGAACTCATTGCGGAGTTCGGGGGTGCGGAGGTTCTCGCGGATGTGGGCGAGGCGCTGCTCGAGCGCCAGTAGTGCGGCCTCTACTTTGCCGGTGTTGGTGAGGGCGATATCGCGCCACATGGAGAAGGGGCTGGAGCCGAGGCGGGTCATCTCGCGCAGCCCGCGGCCGCCGACGTGTTTGAGCTCCGGCGCGCGGCCTACCTCATCCTGCAGTGTGGCGGCGAGAGCCGTGGCGACGAACTGCGGCAGATGGCTGACCCAGGCGACGAGTTCGTCGTGGCGCGTGGAGTCGAGGTCGATCACGCGCGCGCCGATGGCGGCTACCCACTGGCGCCACTCGGTTACGAGCGCGGCAGACTCGGGTGTGCGCTTCCACTCGGGATTGTCGGTGAAGATCCAGACGGCGTCGTTGAAGAGCGTAGGTTCGGCGAGCGCTGCGCCGCCGCGCTCTTTGCCGGCCATGGGGTGACCGGGGAGGAAGCCGGCGCGGCCGGGGTGGTTGAAGAGCCGGTCGGCGGCCTCGGTGATCTGGCTCTTGGTGCTGCCTACGTCGGTGAGGAGCTGAGCAGGGCCGAGTAGCCCGGCGAGTTGCTCCATCCAGTCGAGGATGGCAAAGACGGGCGCGGCGAGGAGAATTACATCGCTCTCGCGTGCGGCCTGAACCGGGTCTTCGGCGACGGCGCTAAGCGCGCCCATCTCGAGCGCGGCGAGGGCCTGTTCGGGGGAGCGGTTCCAGCCTGTGATCTTGCCGGTGTATCCGGTAGCGCGCAGCGCCAGGCCCGCCGATGTGCCCAGCAGGCCCGTGCCCAGAATGGCGATGCGCTCGATCATGCGGCCCGGAAGGGCTCTCCTTTGTGGGTTACAGCGTTCTCCCTACGGCCTGTGCAATGACGCGAAGCTCTTTCATCAGCTTATCGAACTGATCTGGATAGAGCGTCTGCGCGGCATCGGACGCGGCCTTGTCGGCGTTGGGGTGGACCTCGACGAGGATCGCGTCTGCTCCGGCGGCGAT
>DATMUN010000607.1:0-3985 GCA_035563895.1 Occallatibacter sp.
AACGCTGCGGCCCGAGGTGGAGCAGCGCTATCAGGAGCGTTTGACACAGCGGCTGACGGCGGCGGTGGGCAACGAGTTCAACCGCCAGAGATTGCTTGAAGAGGTGGCGGTGCTGGTGGATCGCAGTGACGTTGCAGAAGAACTGGCGCGCATGGCTACGCACATTGGGCACTTCCGCGAACTGCTGGCTGCGGGTGGGGAAGTTGGCAAGAAGCTGGACTTTCTGCTGCAAGAGATGAATCGCGAAGCGAACACGTTGCTCTCGAAGACGGGCGGTGTGGGCGGCAAGGGTACACGGATTACGGAGTTGGGGCTGGCCATGAAGGCCGAAATCGAGAAGGCGCGCGAACAAATCCAGAACGTGGAATAAGCGATGGTTGATCGCAGCGAGTTTTTGGGTCGCAGCCAGATCAGGGAAAGGGACTACTGGAAATTGGCTGGAATCTTATTCATCATTTCGGCGCCGTCAGGCTCGGGCAAGAGCACGCTGGTGGGCGAACTGCGCAAGCAGGTATCGGCGGTTGAGTTCTCCATCTCGTGGACCACGCGGCATCCGCGCGGCTCTGAGGAGAATGGCCTTGAGTACCACTTCACGTCGCGCGAGGAGTTCGAGCGCATGCGGGATGCGGGAGAGTTCTTGGAGTATGCCGAGGTGTTTGGCAACTACTATGGAACGGCCCGCAAATCGCTGGACGACGCGCGGCGGCAGGGGCACGACCTGCTGCTGGACATCGACGTGCAGGGAGCGGCGCAAGTGCGCAAGTCGATGCCGGAGGCGCTGAGTATTTTTGTGCTGCCGCCGACGCCGAAGGTGCTGCGCACGCGCCTGCGCAATCGCAGCCGCGCGGAGGGTGTGATCAACGAGGCGGAACTCTACCGGCGGCTGAGCGAGGCCAGCAAGGAAATTGAGAATTACCGCCAATACGACTATATTTTGGTCAACGACATTCTGGATCGGGCGGTGGCGCAGTTGGAGGCTATCGTGCTGGCCGAGCGGTATTACCGCAACGGCGAGCAGATAGCAGTCCGCTCGAGCAGAGTGTTGGAGGTCGCCGCAGCCTGTAGACTTGATAACTCGCGGGAGCGGCTCAAACCGGTTCTGGAGGCCTTCGGAATCGAAGGTAGCTCGGGCCAGCAACAACTTCCCTTTGGAGACGACTCCGATGACGATTGAGACCGAATTCGATTCGAACTATCGTAAGGTCCTGGTGGCAGCACGCCGCGCACGTCAGTTACAGAACGGTTCGCAGGCGCTAGTGCCCACTCACTCCACCAAGGCCTGCAGGATTGCGCAGGACGAAATTGACGCAGGCAAGATTTCGTATGTAAAGAAGGATCAGCCGGTGGTGAAACCGCTGGTGGAAGATCGCGGTACCCCGATTCTGTCGTAGTTTTCCCTTTCTCTCTCGACTTTCGTGGATCGTGCTCCCTCAAGGCCGTGCGATCCACACGATTCTCCGACTACAATCTGAAGTATGCGAGTGACGGTAGGCGTCTCCGGCGGAATTGCGGCCTACAAGGCTGCGGAACTGGTGCGCGCCCTGCAGCGGCAGGCGCTGGAAGTGCATGTGGTAATGACAGATGGGGCCACGCGCTTTGTGCAGCCGCTGACGTTTGCCGCATTGAGCGGGCACAAGGTCATCACCAGCCTGTGGGATGACACGGGCACGGCGGAGAGCGGCTATGGCTCGTCGATTGAGCATATAAGCGAGGCGCAGTGGCCAGACGCGCTGGTGGTGGCACCGGCAACGGCGAATGTCCTGGCCAAGTTTGCTCACGGAATTGCCGACGACTTCCTGACGACGATGTATCTTGCCACCCAGGCACCGGTGCTTGTGGCCCCGGCAATGAATGTGAATATGTGGGAGCATCCGGCGACGCAGGCGAACCTGGAACTGCTGCGGCAGCGGGGCGTACGTGTGATCGAGCCGGGCACGGGCGAGCTCGCTTGCGGAATGGTTGGTTCGGGCCGAATGGCTGAGCCCGATGAGATTGCCGATGCGGTGCTGAATGCGCTGGGGCGCCGGCACGATCTGGCCGGGGAGACTGTGCTGGTTACAGCTGGTGGCACGCGCGAAGCGGTTGATCCGGTGCGCTACCTGGGTAACCGGTCGAGCGGCAAGATGGGCTACGCGCTGGCCGAGGCTGCACAGAGCCGTGGCGCGCGCGTGATTTTGGTCAGCGGACCCTCGGCGCTGCATGCACCGGCGCATGTGGACCTGATCAGGGTGACGACTGCGAGCGAGATGCGTGAAGCGGTGCTTGAACGCATGACGGAGGCCACTCTGGTAATCAAGGCCGCGGCAGTGGCGGACTACACGCCGGTGCATGTGGCCGATCAGAAGCTGAAGCGCACGGGGCCGTTGACGCTGGAGCTGGCTCCGACCGAGGACATTCTGGCGGAGGTGGTGCGACGCAGAAGGCCTGGGCAGCTCATTGTCGGTTTTGCTGCTGAGACGCACGACCGTATGGAGAACGGACGAGCGAAGCTGCTGAAGAAGGGCGCAGACGCAATCATAGTCAACGACGTGCTGAAAGAGGGAGTGGGGTTCGACGCAGACAACAACGCGGCGACCTTTCTGACTAGCTCCACGGCGATCGATCTGGAAGAGATGCCAAAACGCAAGCTGGCAGACCGCATCCTGGACGAAGTGTTGACGCTGCGGCGGCCACGGGCGCTTGTGGTGGAGACCGATCTCGAAGTGAGTGGGCGCTCGGCGCAGGAGAAGATTCTGCAACAGTCCGAAGTGGTGATTCCGCCGCGCCGGCCGTTGATTGTGGAGTAGCACGACGTTGGCGAGTCCATTCGATTCCGCAACACAGCAGGAGCTGGCCGCGCGGTTGCGCTTTTATCGCGACCTGGGGCTGGGAGAGCTGTATCGACGGCCGGTGGATGCAGCGCTGCTGGAGAAGCTGAAGGCTGCAGCGGAGGCCACTGCTGCCGCGCCTGAGCCGCAGGCGGCGGTTGCTCCGGCTACACCTGCACTGATCCCTGAGGAGGCAACGATTCCGCCCCGAAAGACTTTTCCTGCGCCGCCTGAAGTGGGCGGCATGGTGCCTGCCGCCGAGCGCGAGGCTGCGCTGCGCGTGATCAGCGAAGATATTGGCGAGTGCACGCGCTGTGAGTTGCACAAAGGCCGGAACAAGATCGTGTTTGGGGATGGAAGCCCGACGGCGCGATTGATGTTTGTGGGCGAAGGGCCGGGCGCAGACGAAGACGCGCAAGGGCTGCCGTTTGTGGGTCGCGCCGGGCAGTTGCTGAACAACATGATCAGCGCGATGGGGTTGAAGCGCGAAGAGGTGTACATCGCCAACGTGGTGAAGTGCCGACCGCCGGGCAACCGCACACCGGAGCCTGAAGAGGCGCACACCTGTTCGCCGTTTCTGTTCCGGCAGATCGACGTGGTGCGGCCGGAGGTGCTGGTGGCGCTGGGGGCGACGGCGGCGACGTATCTTCTGGGGCAGAGGCAGCCGCTGGCAGGACTGCGTGGACGCATCCACTCCGTACGCGGGTCGCGGTTGATCGTGACTTACCACCCGGCGTACTTATTGCGCGATCCGCGGCAGAAGAAGGAAGCGTGGGCTGATCTGCAGATCGCGATGAAGGAGCTTGGGCTGGCGCTGCCCGCCAAGGGCTGAACTTCACAGTTGCACAGTTTCACAACTGGCATTGCAGAAGTGCACAGCCTTGCGCGGGCGCGCAGGTGATTGAGTTTGAAGGCGATCGGGTGGGGCGGTGCACAGTTTTACATTTGCACAGCCGGTTTTCAGGGGATGTTTGCGGCCTGAGTTTTTTGGCAAGTGATTGAATTATTGACGTTTAGATTGCGTGGAGACTCGCGCAAAGCTATGTATTTTGCGTGTTTTGTGCGGTTGCGGGCGCGCTTTTAGCCGGTTTTGAGGCGGTAGGGCGGCGGGGCGGGGCGGGCTCCATGGAGAGCTCGGGCAGTTGCCTGAGGAAGGCCTGGACGACGCGGGAGATGGA
>DATMUN010000608.1:0-3753 GCA_035563895.1 Occallatibacter sp.
GGGCATTGGCCGCGAGAAGATACTGATCAAGATTGCGTCGACGTGGGAGGGCATTCGCGCGGCCGAAGTGCTGGAGCGCGAGGGCATCCACTGCAACCTGACGCTGCTGTTTGGCCTGCACCAGGCGATTGCGTGCGCGGAGGCGGGTGTGACGCTGATCTCGCCGTTCGTGGGCCGCATTCTGGACTGGTACAAGAAGGACACGGGCAAGGACTACACGGGCGCGGACGATCCGGGCGTGCAGTCAGTGACGAAGGTCTACAACTACTACAAGAAGTTCGGCTACAAGACCGTCGTGATGGGCGCGAGCTTCCGCAACACGGGCGAGATCAAGGAACTGGCGGGCAGCGACCTGCTGACGATTTCTCCGGCGCTGCTGGGCGAGCTGGAAGCGGCGGAGGGCGAGTTGCCGCGCAAGCTCGATCCGGAGAAGGCAAAGACGCTCGACATCGAAAAGATTACCGTGGACAAGGCGACCTTCGACAAGATGCATGCTGAGGACCGCATGGCGCACGACAAGCTGAAGGAAGGCATTGAGGGCTTTGCGGCGGCGCTGGAGAAGTTGGAAGCACTGCTGGCGAAGCGGCTGGCGGAGCTGGAATCGCGCACTGCGGCTACGGTGTAAAGCTACAACCCAGCTAAGAGAAACGGGCAGCCTTCGGGCTGCCCGTTTTTGCATGTGCGGGGAGCGATAACGCGATCCCTCTACTGAAAATCGGGTGATTTAAGTCACTTGCAAGCAGCAATTTCCGGGAGAAACTCGGAGAATCATAGCACGCGACTTGAGAGTTACGACCGGGAGCGATCCCCGGAATGCGTACGGTGCATCGGGGATTGCGGACGGGGCTGCATCTTCGCCCCGGCCGTTGGAGACACATGATGCCAACGCAAATTCATTCGCTCGAATCCTACTTTCACTCGCTGGTCCATACGATCTTTGAGACCAGGGCCGGACTGCACGACGCAGAGATTGGAGCGTATGTGGCGAACATGCTCTGCGAGTTCTCCGAGCCGAGCAATGTGTATCGCCTGCGCGACGATCGAGGCAAGCGCCTTGAGGATCTGAAAGAGATGGCGCGGGCAGCGGACCCGGTGTTTGGGACGGCGGTGTCATTCGATGAAGAGCGCCGAGTGCGCCAGTATATGGGCGACTATGCGCTGTTTGTTGCGGGTATGTGCTATGACGCTGTGAAGTCTGGCTCGAACGAGCTTGAGGGTGGGCCGACGCTGGCGGAGCTGATCGAGGTTGGCAAGCAGAGTTACTCGATCGTGAGCAAGTTCGACGTGTGTGAGTACCGGAGCGAGGCGCCGCTATTTATGCGGCTGGCGAGTGACTTTGAGCGCTGCGTGCTAGGACTGGCGCTGGTGCGCGAGAAGATGGCCACGGCCTCAATGGCGGTGAGCGAGGAGTTCTGAGCGGCTTCGCACTTACACGCTGAGTTTGCCAGCAAATTTGCGTTCCCCTACTTGGCTTTCACGACTTTTTATGTAAGCTCGGTGTCAATACTCGATAAGCAGGCGATGGCTGGTTCCCCGGCAACGCTCCAGCCAAAGCCTGATAAGGCAAGCGGCTGCGGGCGCAGTCAAGGGAGGCGTGTATGGCAACGCAAGGACATCCACTCGAAGGGTTCTTTCAGCAGGCGGTGCGCAACAGCTACGAAGGCCAGCTGGGATTGAACGATCCGGATGTGACCGGCTATGTGGCACACCTTCTGTGCGAGTTTACGGACGCAGCGAATCTGTTCAAGGTGCGCGATGCGGAGGGGCATCCGGTGGAAGAACTGGAAGCGATGCTGCGTGCGGCGGACCCGGTGAATGGCTCGGCGCCGTCGTTTGACGCGGAGCGTGCGATGCGCAAATACATCGGCGACTATGCGCTGTTTGTTGGTGGCATGTATCCGGAGTCTGCGGGGCGAGGAAGCGGTGCAGCGGCCACGCTGCCGGAGCTGATTCACGCGGGCAAGGAGAGCTACTACATCGTGAGCCAGTTCAACCTGTTCGAGTATGAGAAGGAAGCGCCGCTGTTTGCGCGGCTCTCTGACAGGTTTGAGCGGTGCCTGCTGGGGCTGGCGCTGGTGCGCGAGGATTTGCAGAAGAGGAAGGCGCTGCCTGCGCCGCGGGTGAATTAGGGGACAAACAAGTGAGCGAGTTAGCCAGTTAGCGGGCTTGTTCCGGCCGAAGTTTGATTTTCCTGATGGGCATGTCTTGAAAGATTCATTTGACAGTCAGGAATAAATGCCTCAAAAAGGGAAGCCGTGACCCGCGAGATTCGCAGCCGACGGTGGCGCGAACGGCGGTGCGCAAATTCCCCCCTGTGAGGTATAGCCGATGACATCCCACTCCTCTCACGCTCATAGTGCGCCTGCTGTGCTACAGCAAGGCGATGTGCGTACGCGGTCGCGCGGAAAGAACTCCCAGGCTCACCCTGGGGTAACTCCGCTTAACCCTGTAACTCACCGTAACGTAGGTTTTCAGCCGCTGCCGCGTCCGCTGGGGCTGGCGCCTTATCGCTACTCTCTGGTGGACAACTTTCCGCAGATTGGAAAGAACATTGAAAACGCGGGGAAGATGACCTTTCATGTGCTGGGCGACTCCGGCGGCGTGAAGGACGGCGAGTTTCAGGAGTACGTGGCACACCAGATGACGGCGCAACTGAATGCTGAAGAGCCTGCGTCGGCGCAGTTCTGTTACCACGTGGGCGATGTGGTGTACTTCACGGGCATGCACGACGACTACTACGCGCAGTTCTACGACCCCTACTCGACGTACACTGCGCCGATCCTGGCGATTCCCGGCAATCACGATGGAGAGGTGGACGATCCGACACAGCAGACTTCGCTTGACGGATGGGTTGCCTACTTTATGCAAAAGACGCCGGATGTGGACCCGATCTCAAAGGACGCGCCGCGCGTGGGCATGAGCCTGCCGAATGTGTACTGGACGCTGGTGACACCGTACGCGACGTTCGTTGGCCTGTATACGAATGTGCCCGAGCATGGCTCGATCGACTCGGTGCAGCAGCAGTGGGTAACGAACGAATTTGCTGCAGCGCCGAAGGATCGCGCGTTGATTCTTTCGCTGCACCACCCGATCTATTCGTTCGACGTGTACCACTCGGGGAGTTCGCGGATGGCGGATGTGCTGGAGAATGCGATTCGCGATACGGGGAGGGTTCCGAACATGGTGCTCTCCGGGCATGTGCACGACTATCAGCGCATCGAACAGAAGATCAGCCCGGATGGGCCGACTCCGTTCATTGTTTCAGGCAACGGCGGCTACCACAACCTGCACAAGATTCACTCGCAGCCGGGCGACGCGGCACCGGACACTGGAGCGGTGCTGAAGTATGGCGCGGATAGCGCGTGGGGATTTGTGACGCTCTCGATCGATGCGAAGACGATTCACGGCGTTTCGACGGAGATCGATCGCACGGGCAAGACGAAGGTGGGAGATCGCTTCAGCTATCCGTCGGCGGCGGTGGTGCTGGACGATCGGAAGAGCGTCCCGACGCTGTAATCGTCGCGAACAACGATGCCCGGGCAGCATGAAGCGCCCGGGCATTCGTGTTTGGAGCGGAACTACTCGGACCAGACGGCGAGGGTGTTGCCGCAGCCGTCGTTGAAGTGAAAGCGGCGTCCGCCGGGGAAGGTGAAGACGGGGACGGAGATGGATCCGCCGGCGGCGACGATAGCGGCTTCAGTGGCTTCGAGGTGCCTGGAGTAGAGCACGATGAGGGGTGCGTCACTGGAGCCG
>DATMUN010000609.1:0-6089 GCA_035563895.1 Occallatibacter sp.
CAATCCCCGGCAGCCGCAGATCCATCAGCGTCACATCCGGCTTCAGCCGCGCATGCTGTTCAATCGCCTCTTCGCCAGACCCCGCCTGCCCAATGCACTCCATCTCCTTGCTCGACGAGATCAGCGCAGCAACCCCTACGCGCATAATCGGGTGGTCGTCAACAATCAGAATGCGGATCGGCTCCATCGCACCGCTATTATAAAAGCTGCTCAAAACGCCTGTCGCATCCACCGCCGCAGCACGCATCGCGTACTCACTCTTGAAAATCCAAATGCCCCACCAGCGCAGACATGCGTGCCTCATCCTCCGCGCGTTCCCTGCGCAAAGGGTGGGGAACGCAAGCCTCCAACCCAGCCTCGACCAAAGCTCTGTAACAAGGCAGAACCCAAGTTCTCCCCGCCATGCCCGGCGCAGGATTCCCCACCGTATTCCCCGCCTGTTAATCTTCCCTGCGACAAATGTACGCGGCGATGCGTGACTTCACCATCTGCTGGTTGTCATCGCCACACGGCCCATTAATCAGGAGCAGTAGGATTGCGCTTTTGCCGTATCCACAGCCTGCCGCGCCGCGCCGCAACCTCTGCGTTGGGCCCGTGGCCGCATGCCGTTCTCGCCGCGCTCCTCACGCTCGCATCCTTTGCTCTCGCTCAACAGCCCTCCGCTCCGCCACGCAGCATGCCCCCTATGGGCAGCGGCGCAGCGCCCACCACCGCCGGTCCCGCTCGCACCTCCGCCACCGCCACCGGATTCGTAGACTCCGGCCCCATCGTCTTCCAGAACATCGCCGCCCAGTCCGGCCTCACCTCCTGGTCTCACACTATGGGCAACGCAGACAAGCGCCTCATCTGCGACGTCAACGGCTCCGGCGTCGGCCTCATCGACTACGACAACGATGGCTGGCTCGACATCTACCTCGTCAACGGCTCCAACTTCGACGCGCTCGACGGCAAAGCCACCCCGCCCCACGCCGCCCTCTTCCACAACAACCACGACGGCACATTCACCAACGTCGCCGAGAAAGCAGGCGTCACCAACGACCGCTGGGGCTTCGGCGTCACCGTCGCCGACTTCGACAACGACGGCTGGCCTGACATGATGGTCACCAACCTCGGCAAGAATCGTCTCTACCGCAACAACCACGACGGCACATTCACCGACGTTGCCGAGCAAGCCGGCGTCACCCTCGGCAACTGGTCCGCCGGGGCCACCTTCGGCGACTACGACAGTGACGGCCGCCTCGATCTCTTCGTCTCCGGATACGTCCACTTCGACCGCAACAACCTTCCCTACGAGAAGACCGCCGCCACCGGCTTCTCCTACTGCGAGTTCCGCGGCGCGTCCGTCATGTGCGGCCCGCGCAACCTCCAGGGCGAGCCCGACCATCTCTTCCACAACAACGGCGACGGCACCTTCACCGATGTCAGCCTCAAAGCCGGCGTCGCCGACCAGACCAATCGCTACTACGGCCTCACGCCCCTCTTCGCCGACGTCAACAACGACGGCAAGCCCGACCTCCTCGTCGCCGACGACTCCACCCTCAGCTACCTCTACCTCAACAAAGGCGACGGCACCTTCGAGGACGTCAGCTACACCTCCGGCTTCGGACTCAGCGAAGACGGCCGCGAGGTCGCCGGCATGGGCATCGCCGCCGGCGACTACCTCAACAACGGCATGCTCGGCTTCGTCATCACTGACTTCTCCGACGAGTCCAAGCTCCTCTTCCGCAATGAAGGCAACAACGCGCTCACCGAGATCTCCATGCGCGCCGGCATCGGCAAGCGCACCGTTCCGTTCCTCGGCTGGGGCGTTGGCTTCCTCGACTTCGACAACGACGGCTGGCTCGACCTGTTCTTCGTCAACGGCCACATCTATCCCGCCGCCGACCGCCTCGACTGGGGCACCTCCTACGCCCAGCGCCCGCTCCTCTTCCGCAACCTCGGCAACGGCAGCTTCGAAGAGGTTCCCGCCGTGCGCGGAACCGGCCTCGCAGAGGTCGTCTCCGGCCGCGGCGCAGCCTTCGGCGATCTCTTCAACGATGGCCGCATCAGTGTCGTCATCTCGCCCATCGAGGGCCCGCCGCTTCTCCTGCGCAACGTCGACTCGAACCATCACCACTGGGTCGAGTTCCGGCTCGCAGGCGGCCCCCACAGTCCACGCGATGCCGTCGGTGCCGCCATCTACCTCACCGCCAACAACATGCGCCAGCGGCAAGACGTACTCTCCGGCGGCAGCTACGTCTCCTCCAACGACCAGCGCCCCCACTTCGGTCTCGGCGACTCCACCGATCCCGGCGCCGTCGAAATCCACTGGCCCTCCGGCAAAGTCGAGACCCTCCGCCTGCCCGCCGCAGACCGTATCTACACCATCGAGGAAGGCAAGGGAATCACCGCAGCTCTCTGCGCCGGAGCGCCCTGTGCCGTTCCCACTGCCCCGGCAACTCCTCCCGCTCCATCTAAGCCCTGATCCATCGCGCTTACCTCGCAGCGGGTAACGGTAACAAGCTCATCGGGCTACCTCTTCTCGAGCGCCCCCGCACCCGCTCCAGCCCAGGCAGCGCCAAACAAGCCAACACCATCGAAATCCGCTGACCATCAGGCATTCAGCAGCCCCCACCAACGTCCCCGCCAGCCGCCAGTTCCGAATCGACGAACCACCCCCAGCCCCCCCCAACAACCGATAAAACGATTAAGCGATTCCTAAGCGATTCCGGCGCCAGCATGCACAACTTTGCGCAATGGTGTCGTTACCGCGCCACTCAAGAATCTACTTGACACCTGTTTTTCCACGGCCGTATAGTTCGGCCGTTGGAATCGTTACCATTTCGGTGGTAACGATTCCACTCGGGCACATAGCTCCAAATGCAAGTTCGCCCCCGCGCATTCGATCGTTTTAACCGTATGCAGCAGAGGCTCCCGAAGGAGACCCAGTGACAAATAAGAAGAACAATTCCCAGGAGACACCCCAAAGAAAGCGCCAGCTTCATTGGTCGCGCATCACGCTCGCCTTCGGCTTCGCCCTGGCCTGTCTGATGCTTCTTGCACCCCACCCTGCGCTCGCACAGGCCAGCGCAGGCATCACCGGCACCGTGACAGACACCAGCGGCGCCATCATTCCCAACGCTCGCGTCACCATCGTCAATCAGGCCACCTCCGCGGTCGTCCGCACCGACACCAGTTCGGCCGGTACCTACTCCGCCAAGGGCCTCCTCCCCGGCAAGTACGACGTCACGGTTGAGATCGCCGGCTTCAAGAAGGACGTCCGCGTAGGCGTCACCATCGAAGTCAGCACCACCGCCACCATCGACTTCGCCCTGCTCCCCGGCGCAACCAGTGAGACCGTTCAAGTCACCGCCGAGCAGATCGCCCTCAACACCACCCAGCCCGAGCTCGGCAGCACTCTCGAGCCCATCGTCGTCGCCGCCCTCCCCGTCGAGGTCTCCGGCCGCGGCCGTCAGGTCGACCAGTTGCAGTTCCTCGCGCCCGGCACCACCGGCAGCACCTTCTCCCACCGCGTCAGCGGCGGCGTTGACTTCGAGCAGGAGATCATCTACAACGGTGTTCCTATTCCGCAGCCGGAAACCGAGGGCTACACCACCAACTTCAACCCGCCCTTCGAGCTCGTGCAGGAGTACCGCGTCGAACGCTCCACCTTCTCCGCGCAGTACGGCCTCGGCCAGGGCGCTCTCACCTACCAGATGAAGTCAGGCACCAACCAGTACCACGGCGACCTGTTTGAAATTAACCGCAACAGCCTCTTTGACTCCGTCGGCTTCTTCAACACCACGGCTCAGGGCGGCAGCGGCAAGGTTCCCGTCGATCACGAGAACAACTACGGCTTCAGCGTCGGCGGTCCCATCTGGATCCCCAAGGTCTACGACGGCCACAACCGCACCTTCGGTCACTACTCGCAGGAGTGGTACAAGCAGAACAACGAAGACACCGACATCTCCACCGTGCCTACGGCTCTCGAAAAGACCGGTGACTTTACTGACTTCGTCGACGGCAGCACCGGCGCTCTGATCCCCATCTACGATCCGCAGACGGGTGCGCAGTTCCAGTGCAACGGCGTCCTCAACGTCATCTGCCCCAGCCGCATCAGCTCCAACTCCACGTCGCTCATCCAGTACATCCCCAATCCCGACCGTCCCGGTTCCGGCGTCGGCGGCCTGGACAGCAACAAGAGCTACACGCCGTTCATCAATCCCCACATCCAGCATGTCTGGGGCCTGACTGTTGACCACAACATCAGCGCCACCAAGAGCATCCACTGGAGCCAGTGGCGCAACACCTTCAGCAACTGGAGCTTCGACAACCATCCGCTGGTCGTCGCGCCCAATCCGCTGAACAGCATGAAGTGGGAACCGGCCTATGGCACGGTCTTCCTCCTCAACTTCTCTGACACCATCTCGCCCAACCTGGTCATGACCGCGGGCGCCGCATGGGTCGGTGAAATCAACAACCAGTACAACAAAACTCCGTACAGCTTCCCGGCGATTTCCGGCGGCACCATCCCGCCCGAGATCAGCTTTGACGGTCAGCACACGCCCACCACCTGGGGAACCAGCGGCGCGTGGCTACAGTCCGTCAACCGCAAGCTCGGCGTCGCGCTCGTCAACAACTGGCTCTGGACCCACGGCCGCAACACCTTCAACATCGGTGGTGAGTGGCGCCGTTCCTTCCAGGACGATAACGAAGAGCAGACTGAAGGCGGTCACTTCACCTTCAGCCAGCGCACCACTTCGTCGCCCTCTGCGGTCTGCACCAACGACAACACCAAGAACTGCTTCTCTTCTTACGGCAGCGCGTTCGCCAGCTTCCTGCTCGGCCTTCCGGATGCGGTCAACCGGTCCAACTCGCAGGAGCTCAAGCTCCGCAATATGGACCTTGCCCCCTACATACAGGACGACATCAAGCTGTCGCCTCGCCTCACCATCAACCTCGGACTCCGCTGGGATATCCAGGTGCCCTTCTCTGAAGTGCACAACCACGTAGTCTTCTTCGATCCAACCCACCCCGGCACTGACTCCACTTACGGCATCGCAGGCGTGGCCACCATGCTCGGCAGCTGCACTGGCTGCACCGGCTGGAATCGCGCAGCCATCCACTGGGGCCACATCGGTCCGCGTCTGGGCTTCGCCTACAAGCTCAGCGACAAGATGGTCGTCCAGGGCGGCTTCAACGTTGCCTTCCTCAACGGCGGCGCTTACGAATACGGAACCAACAAGGTCGCCGTCAACTACGGCAACCTCCTCGTCGGCTCCTTCACCCGCAGCTCCACTGGCGGCACGTCATCCTCCTTCGGCAACTGGGACACCAATGTGGTGCCCAACCCGACGGCGACTGCCTTCAGCCCCAGCCTCGGCCACGGCAACCAGATCAACGCCCTCAGCAACAACGACGGCTATGCACCGTACTCTGAGCAGTGGAACCTCAACCTCCAGCGTGAGCTGCCTTGGAGCACCTTCCTTACGGCCGCTTTCGTTGGCAACCGCATCATCCACCTGCCCAGCCAATTGAATCCTATCAACCAGCTTGATCCGAAGTACGACACGCAGTATGGATCTCAGTTGGCTGATGTCTTCACTACCGGTGCCACCTCCGTCGACGGCGTGCCACTGCCCTACGCCGACTTCGTTAACGACTTCGGCGGTTCGGCAACGGTTGCCCAGGCACTCACGCCCTATCCGCAGTACTCGAACATCTTCAACAACTTCGAGGGCTCCGGAACCACCTACTACCAGAGCGCGCAGATCGAAATCGAAAAGCGCTTCTCCAACGGCCTGTCGTTCCTGGCCGGCTACACCCTCTCGCACCTGATGGACAACACCTCCAGCGGCTTCTCAAGCTTCACCGCTGGCACCGTCAACAAGTACAACCAGAAGCCGGAATGGACCGTATCCTCCTCGGATGAACCGCAGACCCTCAAGGCCAGCGGCACCTACGAGCTGCCCATCGGGCCCGGCAAGAAGTACCTCAACAACCACACCACCGGCAACCTCCTCGGTGGCTGGCAGGTCGGCTGGATCCTCGACTACGAGGCCGGTACCCCGATCTCTGGTTGCAACAACGCGTCGGTTTGCGAAAACGGC
>DATMUN010000610.1:0-7134 GCA_035563895.1 Occallatibacter sp.
GTAGGAACCTGCACCAGCGGCCACGCCAAGCCGGCATGGCAGGTAACAGGCAGCACCTACGACACCGACAGCGTGCGCGATATTCCTGACGTCTCGCTGATGTCGGGTGTGGACTACTACTCCGCATGGCTGGTGTGCACCAACGACACCTATACATCCGGCAGCACGACCTACACGCTCGACTGCGGCAGCAGCACCGGCGGCTACTACGACGGCTTCGGCGGCACCTCCGCCGCGGCTCCGGCTTTCGCCGGCATTCTCGCGCTCGTTCAGCAGAGCCAGGGCGGCGGCCGTCTCGGGCAGGCTGCAGCAAACCTCTACAACATCTACAACAACAGCGCCTCAGCCAGCTCCATCTTCCACGACGTGACGGTGGGCAACAATGCTGTACCCTGCACCAGCGGCACCACCAACTGCACGAAGAACACAGCCGGCTACTACTTCGAGAGCGGTTATGACTCGGCCGTAGGCTACGACCTGGCCAGCGGCCTGGGCAGCGTGAACGCTACGCTTCTGATCAATAACTGGTCGAGCGGCACCGGCACAGCAACCGCTACGGTCACGGCCACGCCTTCCGCAGCCGCGATCACCACGGCACAGTCCGTCTCAATTACCGTTACCGTGACCGGCAGCTCGAACACGCCGACCGGTACCGTCTCGCTCTCCGGCGGCGGCTACACCTCGTCTGCGGTCAACCTCGATAGCGGCGCGGCGACTATCGTGATTCCGGCAGGGTCGCTCGCAACCGGCGCGGACACGCTCACCATCAGCTACAGTGGCGACGGCGTCTACTCGGCAAACACGGGGACCACGGCGGTAACGGTGACCTCGAGCTCGCTGACCGCCACCACCACGACGCTCACGCCTTCTGCAACCACGGCTACCTACAACACCACCATCAACCTGGTCGCCGCCGTCAGCCCGACAGCGGCCACGGGCAAGGTCTACTTCTACGACAGCAGCACCCTGCTCGGCAGCGCGACACTTGCCTCTGGCAGCGCTACGCTGACACCTTCCACGCTCTCGGTGGGTACGCACACGCTGACCGCCAAGTACGTAGGCGACTCCACCTACGCTGCATCCACCTCAGCCGCAGCATCGGTAACAATCACCTCGCCCATCTCGGCATCCTTTACGGTCGCAGCCACTAATGTGACCGTGAAGCAGGGATCGTCGGGCACCTCAACCATCACCGTCACGCCTTCCAATGGTTACACGGGCACAGTAACCATCGCGCCCACGGCCAGCAACGTGAGTGTGACGCTCTGCTATACGTCAGCAACGGCAAGCGTGACGGGCACATCGGCCGTGACCGGCACCTTGACGATTGACACCGTGCTGAGCGACTGCGGCGCATCGGCAGCCACGGGCGGCAAAGTGAGGAAACTGGTGGTCTCCGGCGGCAAACTGCAGACCAGCCAGTCACGGCCGTTCGGGCTTGGCACCGCCACGCTGAGCTTGGCAGGGCTGTTCATCGGCCTGCTCGGACTGCGACAGCGGCGCTTCCGGCTGTTCCTCTCCATGCTGGTTCTGGCTGGTATTGGTCTGGCCATGACGGCGTGCGGTGGAGGCAGCAGTTCCTCCAGCTCTTCGAGCAGCTACACCGCCAAGGGCACTTACACCATCACGGTGACCGGCACGGACTCCTCGAGCAACACGGCCACCAGCACCTTTACGCTAACGGTCGACTAAGCCGGGCGTAAAACACACGGGGCGGAGATCGATGATCTCCGCCCCATTCTCTTTTCCGCCACAAATCGGCTTAGCCACGAACGCCCCGCGAGCGGCCAGCGAGCAGTTGCCGCACGCAGTGCTAGCCGGTGTTGCGCAGACCGGCGGAGATGCCGCTGATGGTGGCGGCTAGCGCGCGGTTCACTTCTGATGTGTTCTCTCCGCCGCGCTTGCGCTTGAGCATGTCGATCTGGATCAGGTGCATGGGATCGACGTACGGGTTGCGCAGCTTGATGGATCGGGCGAGCACCTGGTTCTTTTCGAGCAGGTCCTTCTGCGCGGTGGCCGCCAGCACCACGCGCACCGAGCGATGGAACTCGGCCTCAAGCATGGTGAAGACGCGCTCGCGCAGAGCTTCGTCCGTGACCAGCGATGCGTACTGTCGCGCCGTGGCAAGGTCTACCTTGCCCAGCGCCATCTCCACGTTGCGCAGCAGGTCGATGAACAGCGGGAACTCGCGCGCCATGGTCCGCAGCAACTCGATCCCGCCGGGCCGGTCGAGATACTGTTCGAGCGCATGGCCCACGCCGAACCACGCCGGCACCAGCAGCCGCGACTGCGTCCAGCCGAAGACCCACGGAATGGCTCGCAGGTCAGAGATGTTGGTGGAAGCCTTGCGCCGCGAGGGGCGCGAGCCGATCATGGCGTGCTCCAGCTCGCCCACCGGCGTGGACTGCTCGAAGTACGTGATCACATCTGGATTGTCGAGAATGTTTTCGCGGTAGAAGGCGAACGATATCTGCGAGAGCTCGTCGAGCGCTGCCTCCCACTCCGGCTGCAGGACACCCGTGAAATGCCCCTTGGGATCGCGCGCGTTGGGCCGGGCTAGCGCATCGAGAGAGGCTGCAATCATCAGCTCCAGGTTGCGCTCAGCCAACACCTCGTCGGCGTACTTGAAGTTGAGAACCTCGCCCTGCTCGGTGATGCGCAGCTGGCCCTCGAAGGAGTTCATGGGCTGAGCAAAGATGGAGCGATGCGTGGGCCCGCCGCCGCGTCCCACGGTGCCGCCGCGGCCATGAAACAGACGCAGGTTCACGCCGCACTCACGCGCCACAGTGTGCAGGTCGCGATGTGCGCGGAAGATCTCCCACGTGCTGGTCAGCATGCCGCCGTCCTTGTTCGAGTCGGAGTAGCCGAGCATGACCTCCTGCCACCAGCCCCAACTCTCGAGCAGCTTGCGATAGTCAGGCCGCGACCACAACGCGCGGCAAACAGCGGGCGCATTGCGCAGGTCGTCGATGGACTCGAAGAGCGGCACCGGCATCAGGCCCGGATCGCGCCCCTCGCCCTCGACCTTCACCCCGGCAAGACGTGCGAGGCGCACTACGGAGAGAACATCTTCCACCGTCGCTGCGCCGGAGATCACGTACTGGCGAATCGCCTCGGGCGAGCAGCCGTTCTTGGCTTCAGCAACCGCGCGGAAGGTTTCGAGCACATTTGCAGTTTCAGCTGAAAGCGCGCCAGCCAGCGCAGGCTCCAGCGTGTCGGCAATTGCTTCTTTCAGTGCCGTCGCGTGCAGGCGCGCGTGCTGACGAATGTCGAGCGTGTGCAGATGCAGGCCAAAAGTGCGTGCCTCCAGCAGCAGCGGATCAACGAGCGTGCGCGCAATGCGCAGGCCTTCGTGTTCCGCCAGCGATGCACGCAGTACTTCTAGGTCGTCGAGAAAATCTTCGACCGAGCAGTAGGGCGGCAGCGCGGCGGCCAGCTTGTCCTGCCCTTGCGAAAGCGTGTACGGCGTTACCGGCAGCGCGCCTTGCGCAGCAGAGGCACCCTGGCCGCTCTGCTCGAGCGTGCGCTGAATGCGCGCCTTGAGGCAGATGGCGAAGCGGCGATAGTACTCAAACTCGTACTGCTCGCCGAAGACCTGCGACTCCGGCGTGTGCACCTGTGCGACGTAGGCCTCAAGCCGCTTGAGCAGTTCACCGCTCACCGGCCGCTGCTGCGCGCTGGTGGTTACCAGGTCGATCAGCCCGTCGAGACGCCGCTCGTAATGAAGAAGCAGATGTCCGCGCGCCAGTTGCAGTGCCTCACGTGTCACCTCTGGCGTGACAAACGGATTGCCGTCGCGATCGCCGCCAATCCACGAGCCGAAGTAGAGCACCAGCGGAAGCGCGTGTGGCTCAATGTCGATATCGTAGGCAAACTTGAGCGCGCCAGAGATCTCGCGGTAGAGGCTGGGCAGCGTGGCAAAGATGGAGACGTCGTAGTAGTCGAGCCCCATCTTCACTTCGTCCAGCACCGTTGGACGGCGGGAGCGCACCTCGTCGGTCTGCCACAGGCTGGTGATCTCGGCACGGATCGCGTCCTCAATGCGCGCCAGATCCTGCTCGGGAACGGGGATGCGATCGATGCGTGAGAGCAGCTCGCCAATGCGGCGGCGCTTGGTCATCACCGAGCGGCGCGCAGCCTCAGTGGGGTGCGCTGTGAAGACCGGCACAATGAGCACGCGCTTCAGCCAGTCCATAGCTTCGCCTACCGAGATGCCCACGCGGCGCATCTCCGCCAGGGTTCCGGCCAGCGAGCCGCGCTGGCGGCCTGCCTGCCCGCTCAACTGCAGTGCGTTGCGGCGGCGCTTGCGGTGGTTGGTCTCGGCTAGGTTGATGAGCTCGAAGTAAAACGCGAAGGCGCGCGTAAGCAGAATGGCGCGGTCAATGGGGAGCGAGTGAACGAGGTCGAGCGCCTTGGTTCCGTGATGGGCCACGGCATCGGCATCGCCGCGCGTCTCTGCATCGCGGCGGCGGATGGTGCCCTGACGCAGAGCTTCAACGTGTGCGAATAGGTCGTCGCCGGCCTGCTCGCGCAGCACGTCGCCAAGCAGTGTGCCCAGCGAGCGCACGTCACGACGCAGCGGTGCTTCTTTGAGCTCGCCCGTACGGGCCTCAAGCTCCGCCAATCGCTCCGACCAGCTTTGCGGACTCCAGAGTGGGGACATTCTGTTCCGATTATGCACGACGAAAGAGGGCAAGGTCAGGGTTGCTGCCCGGTGCTGGAGTCTTTCTGTGCGTCCGCGCCGAGGAACTTTTTCACGCCGTGGAAAGTCTTTGCGAGTGCGCGACCGGTCTTGGAGGTGGCACGGTCGAGCGCGTTAGAGGTCTGCGTGTCAGCCACGACGAGCGCGGTGTTGGTGGCACGAAAACCGGTGGCCCCGCCATCGAGCGCACCGCTTCCTCCCAGAATCACCGCCTCCACCGGCCGTTTCTCCGGATTGGCCCAGGCGATATCGGTCGCCGGCAAGCGGTCCAGCCGCGCAGTCCGCTCTGCGGAAAAGTCGCTGCGCGCAAGCTTGGCTGCGAGGGGCCAACTGGGCGCGTCAATCCATACCGCGCCGTTCATGGGTTCGCCCCGTTCGCCGATGTTGATCGGGGCAGTGGCAGAGACAGGTTGCATTGTCTCGCATCGGTCGCCGCCGCAGCCGTGCGTGCAGAGTGAGTCGCTCAGGAACGATGCATGTTTGCCGCGCGAAACCCAGACGAACGGGCCATGCACCTCAGCGTGCAGCGTGGCCGCTCGCGCGATCTGGCTGGCATCGCAGACCGTGTCTTCATGCGCTGCCGCGTACCAGTAGACTGCCGTCCATTGCGCGTTAGCGTTGCGCCTTACCAGTGCGGACACGTGTTCGGCATCGAGAGCATGCCCCATCCGTCCACAGTCTGTTCGCCATAGATGATAGAAGTGCAGCTCGACTTCGCGCGCCTGGCCTGTGCCTGCTGTGTGCGGTGTGGCCTGGCCATAAAGGGTGCCATCGTCCGCCTCAGCCGTCGGCATAGCAACAAGGGGCGTGAAGCGCGCAGGCAGATGCGAGCAGTCTTCGACGCTGACCATGAGGTGCGGTGCAAACTGCGCAAGCAGTTCCGTTTCGTCTGCGTCGCTCAAGCCGTCGCGATCGCTGTCGGGCACAGCTGCTTGCGCCGCAAGCGCGGTGACCGAGAGGCCAAGAAGCAAATACAACAGAAGCGAGCGCATGGTTCATGCTACGCCCGCGCCTGTCTCCGAGCCAACCATCCTCAGGCTTCGAGTTGCAGCATCAGCTCTTCCCACTCGGCCGTGAGCGCGTTCAACTGCTCGCGCAGATTCTCAGCAAGCTGCGTCAGCCGCTGCGTCTCTTCCACCGATACATACACGCCCAATTGCTGCTCCGTAGAGGTCAGCGAGGCCTCGACACGCGGAACTTCCTCTTCGAGGAACACGCAGCGTTCCTCCATCTGCTTTTGCTTGATGGGATTCAGCCGCTTCTTTTTGCCCGCATCTTCGGGGCCGCCTTCGATCACGATCGTCGTGCCTGCTGATGCGGAAGCGGGTGCAGGCTCACGCGATTCCTTGCGCTCGGGTGCTGCCGCTGCCGTGCCCAGTGCCAGTGCCTCTTTGCGGCGCAGATAGTCCTCGTAATTGCCCTCGTAACTGGTGATGGCACAGTTCTCCACTTCGATGACGCGCGTGGCGAGCCGGTCGATGAAGTAGCGGTCGTGCGAGACGAAGACCACAGTGCCGGAGAAGGCATCGATTGCGTCAAGCAGCACGTCTTTGGCGCGCATGTCGAGGTGGTTGGTCGGCTCGTCCAGCAGCAGAAAGTTCGACGGCGACACCAGGATCCGCGCCAACGCGAAGCGGTTCCGCTCGCCGCCAGAGAGCACGCCAAGCTTCTTGAACACATCATCACCGGAGAAGAGGAAGCAGCCCAGCAGCGAGCGCAGCTCTGACTCCGGCACCTTCACGGCGGCGCGCGAGATATCGTCGAGCATGCGCGCCTCGGGGTCCAGCACCTTGTACTGGTCCTGTGCGAAGTACTCGCTCATCACGTTGTGCCCCAGCTTGACCGCGCCCGCTGTGGGCGCTTCCAGTCCGGTGAGCAGCTTGATAAGCGTGGACTTTCCGGCACCGTTCACGCCAACGAGCGCCACGCGGTCACCGCGCTCGATGGAGAAATGGGCATCTTTGAACACGACCTTCGGCCCATAACTCTTCGCCAGCCCTTCCGCCTCCACAACCATGCGGCCAGAGGGCGCAGGCTGCGGAAACTTGAAGTGAATGACAGGCTCTTCCTCGGGAATCTCAATGCGCTCGATCTTTTCGAGTTCCTTGATGCGGCTCTGCACCTGTTTGGCTTTGGTAGCCTGGGCGCGGAAACGGTTGATAAACGCCTCAAGGTGCTCGATCTGGTCGCGCTGATTCTTGTAAGCAGCCGTCAACTGCGCGCGGCGCTCTTCTTTCTGCGAAAGATACTTGGTGTAGTTTCCATGGAAGATCGTCAGCCGCTTATTCCATATCTCGACGGTGCGATCCACGGTTACGTCGAGAAAGTAGCGGTCGTGCGAGATCAGAATGTAGCCGAAGGGATACCCCTTCAAGTACTCCTCGAGCCAGTTGCGCGTTTCCAGGTCCAGATGGTTCGTCGGCTCGTCGAGC
>DATMUN010000611.1:0-3277 GCA_035563895.1 Occallatibacter sp.
CCGCCCGCGACAGACACCAGCACCGCCTCCGTCAGCAGTTGCCGCAAGATCAGCGCGCGCCGCGAGCCCAGCGCCAGCCGCAACGCCATCTCTTTCGCACGATCCGCCGCACGCGCCGCAAACAGGCTGCCCAGGTTCGCACACGCCGCCAGCAGAATCAGCCCCGCCAGCGCCATCATCCCCGCCATAAACGCACGCGCCGGCCCGCCCAGCATGTCGCCCACCAGCCCCGGCTTCGCCAGCGTAAACTTCACACCCTCATCGTCATTCGGATACGTCTTCGCCAGCCACGCGCCAATCGCGTTCACATCGGCCGTCGCCTGGTTCACCGTCACGCCCGCCTTCAGCCTCCCCAGCACAAACGACGAGTGGTTCCCGCGATACTGCATCCCGTTGTCGCCCTGCACCATCGGCCGGTCCACGCTCGGCAGCCAGAACGCCGGCGCAAAAAACAGCTCCGTCCCCCTGAACCCCTTCTGCGCCACGCCAATCACCGTCATCGGGTGCTTGTTGATCGCAATCGACCGCCCCACAATCCCCTTGTCGCCGTGGAAGTGGCTGTTCCAGTACGCATAACTCAGCACCACATACGGAGCGCTGTCGTACCCCTTCTCATCTCCCGCATGAAACACGCGCCCCAGGTACGGCTGAATCCCCAGCACGTCAAAGTAGTTCCCGCTCGCCATATACGGCCACGCCGTCGACGACGCACCGCCCATCTCTACGCCCACCGGCCCAATAATGTCGTACGAGATCAGCCCGTCGAAGCTGCGGTTGCGGTCCCTCAGGTCCTTGTAGTCCGGGTAGGACTGCGACGGATACTGGAACCGCTGCACCATCATCAGCCGCTCAGCACCGGGCAGATCCAGCGGCCGCAACACCAGCGCATTCAGCACGCTGAACACAATCGCGTTCGCCCCAATCCCCAACGCCAGTGTCACAATCGCCGCCACCACAAACCCCGGCGACTTCACCAGCTGCCGCATCGCATACTTCACATCACTCATCATGATGAAAGCTGCTACGCACCCACTCCTCCACAAGTTCCACACCATCGGCGGGTGGCCCGGGTGCACGACGGGCACTTATACCGAGCACGATCATGGGTGCCCCGGGTGCGTGTGTTCGCACCGGGAAAGCACTCCCCCACCCAGCCACGAAAAAGCCTTGTGTCAGGGCACGACTTCAGTCGTGCCGAAAACCCACCCTGAAAAGAGAAGGGGCTTCAGCCCCTGAGGGAAGCCTTCCCACCCTTCACCCTGAGTACCCCACCGCCAGCGCCTAGTATCCTCTCCCTATCCACCTCAACAGGAGACCCACCCATGCTCAGGCCCAGCCCCGCCCTGTTCCTCGCCGCCGCTCTGCTCTCCGCTGCCGTCGCCACCGGCTGCAAACAAGCGCCCCCAGCCCCAGCCCCCGCGCCAGACAACCGTGCCCTCGACGAGCAGGCCATCCGCGACGGCGAAGGCGCATGGGTCAAGGCCTTCGCCACCAAGGAGCCAGCCAAAGCCGCCGCCATCTACGCCGACGACGCCGACTCCATGCTCCCCGACACCCCCATCATGGCCGGCAAGCCCGCCATCCTCCTCGGCATGAAGCCCGAGCTCGGCGACAAAAACTTCTCCCTCGTCTTCGCCCCCGCCAAAATCGAAATCGCCAAGTCCGGCGACATCGCCTACACCCAGGGCAAGTTCCGCTACACCACCACCGACCCCAAAACCGGCAAGCGCGTCGGCCAGATCGGCAACTACGTCGAGGTCTACAAAAAGCAGCCCGACGGCTCCTGGAAAGTCCAGGAAGACATCGCCACCGAGGAGTCCCCCCTCCACCCCCTAAAACCCGGCGAATAAAAAGGCCCGGCAACGCCGGGCCTCCACTGTTCACTGTCGATCACCGATCTTTCAGCAGCCCCTTCCCCTTCGTCAGCCACGCCACGCCAAACGCCGCCATTGCCAGCGCCTCGCTCACCAGCAGCGGCCGGTACGGGTCCATCCGCCTGAAGATCATCGGAATCGTCTGTGCCGCCATCACGATATTGCACAGCATGATCACCACGCCGCATACCGCATACACCCGGTTGCGGTGCCGCTTCCGCCGCGTCGGCCTTACCCCCGGCGTCGATCTGCGAAACAGCACTAGGCAGAAGTACCCCAGCGCCAGAAACATCGTCGCCGCAAACGCCGTGTGTACAAACCCCACCTTCACCTGCATCTCCGTGTAGAACCCCCGCGGATTCACCTGCGGAAACACCGCCACCCCCAGCGTCGCAAACCCCGCAATCAACCCCGCCACCTCGTCGATCAGCTCATACCCACGCGAGCAAATGAGGATCGTCGCAATCGCAAACAAACTCCCCACCAGCACGTTGCCCATCGGCGTGTAGTAGTAGTCGCTGATCGAGCGCTGCAGCAGCGGCTGCGGCCACCTGTGCACCGTCCCCAGCTTCGAGAGCAGGATCGTCCCACCCGCCAGCACAAACGGCAACGACAGCGCAATAATCCCTACGGTCTTGCACAGCGCGTAATAAGTAAGCACAGCCGGCGCAGTCGCCGAGCGAGCACACATCCCGCCTCCCTCAACTCATACGCAGCATAGCTCTCCCGCCCCCATCCGCGCAGTGCCGCAGTCACGCGTCGAGCTGTGGAGACAATCGAGAACCATGAACAAGGAGAGAAGGCCCGCATAAAGGCCGCAGCAGCCGATGCAATGGTGGGCCCGGAGGGATTTGAACCCCCAACCAAGGGATTATGAGTCCCCTGCTCTAACCGTTGAGCTACAGGCCCTTCCGCAAGACGAATGGCTATTCAGCATTGTAGGGGCTTCCGCAGTGAACAACCAAGCCCGCCACCTCAGCAGATGATCACCGCCCGCACCACAGCAATTCCATCTCCCTCTCTCCGCGCCGTTTATTTCTGCAGCTTCGCCTCCAGGTCAGGCACAAACATCATCTGCGCATGCGCGTCCAGTTGCTGTGCCATCGCCAGCGCCTTCTGCCACTCGCCGCGCGCCGCATCCGCATGGCCCGTGCCCGCCAGCGCGTCTCCCAGCGCGGAGTGCCCCATCATCACCGTCGGGTCCATCGCCACCGCCTCCTGCGCCAGCGGCAGCGCATGCGCTGCATCGCCCCTCCACACCAGCTGAAAAGCATTCTCCGCGCGCGCCAGTGCCGCAGCCTGCCGCATGTCAAAGCGTCCGCGAAACACCATCACCTGGTGGTCAATCGTCTCGTCCGGCTTCCTCGCGCGAAACGCGTTGTACGGGCTCAGCGACGCCGCCG
>DATMUN010000612.1:0-5351 GCA_035563895.1 Occallatibacter sp.
TCTTTGTGCAGCCCGAAGATTGAGAAGCGGGAAACCAGCCCCAGCAGCGCTCCAAGCGGACAGATCGAGCGGCACCAGAAGCGCGTCACGCGCAGGCTGGCCGCAAGGATTACGAGAAACAGGATGCCCAGTACCAGGCCCTGCGCAAAGTGCGTCTGGCGAAAGTCGAGCACCACGTTGCCCAGAACGCTATGCAGAACAGCGCCGGTAGCCCGGATCGCGGCGACAGAGCTGTGCTCCATCGGCGTGAACATCGCCCTCGCTGCAAAGTTGAACGCTGGCAGCAGGGCCAGTCCAAACGAGCGCACCAACAGGCTGAAAGGATCGAGCCATCCCAGCGCCATGGAGCCGAAGCAGGCGGCCACAAGACCCGCGATCAACACGACATACTTCGTCGTCTGCCAGCGCTTGTAGCGGTTGGACTCGATGCGCTGCTTGCCGCGCTTGCTCTCGGACGGCATGTTGCCGATCCAGTGCTGCAGCGTGCCCATCGGGCAGATCCAGCCGCAAAAGAACCGGCCCAGAAAAAGCGTGGGGATTAGGATGACCAGGCTCCACAGCAGACCGCGGTAAAGCGCATGGCTGGCCAACATGTTGGCCACCGCAACCAGCGGGTCCAACTCGAAAAACAACCGCACGGGCGCGCGCATGTGGATGTCGCTGGTTGTGCCGGGGATGGGACGCAGCGATGTGAAGACCGCCAGCAGCACAACAAAGACAAGCAGAAAGAAAATCTGCGAGATGCGTCGCAATCGAGGCAGCTTTGAACCCACGAAGATCCCCCACGCTGCGGGTACGGCAGCGAGCAGGACAAACACACCCAGATTGCGGCGCTGAGAGCAGCCTGCAGACCGGGCGGCGCAATGTCCTCAGTGACCCATCATTGGACCTGTGGAAGAGGGGAAACTGTGACCGCTGTCACTTTGAGCGGTTTCGAGGTACAGAAATATGGCGAGGCGCGTGTTTTGGCTTACTCCATGTGGTTGATCAGCGAGGCCACCGACGCCGCACCAAAGCCGTTGTCGATATTGACAACCGAAACGTTGGGCGCGCAGGAGTTGAGCATGCCGAGCAGCGCGGCCACGCCGCCGAACGATGCTCCATAGCCGACGCTCGTGGGTACGGCAATCACCGGGGCCTGCACCAGGCCGGCGACGGCCGTGGGCAAGGCGCCTTCCATGCCGGCGCAGACGACCAGAACACGCGCAGCGCGCAGCAGGTGCTTCTGAGCGAACAGCCGATGGATGCCGGCCACGCCCACGTCGGCGATGAGCTCGACCGTGTTGCCCATCATGCGTGCGGTCAGGGCGGCCTCTTCGGCTACGGGCAGGTCGCTGGTTCCAGCACAGACCACGGCCACGGTGCCGCGGCCCGGCGGCATTGCGGCCTGCTCCAGGGTGATGGCGCGAGCGGTGGCGTGATAAATCGCGCGTGGCTCGGTTGCGACCACGGCTTCGAACGCTTCGCGGCTGGCGCGCGTAGCCAGCACGTTGCCGCCTGCCGCGGCCATACGCGCAAAGATGGCCGCCACCTGTTCCGGCGTCTTTCCAGAGGAGAAGATCACTTCAGGCATGCCCGTGCGCAACGTGCGGTGATGATCCACCTTGGCAAAGCCAAGATCTTCAAACGGCAGATCGCGCAGGCGCTCCAGCGCGTCGCCAACCGTGGCGTGGCCCTGGCTCACCTCGTTCAGCAGTGCCTCAATCTGTTCGCGGGTCATCAGCGCGATCCTTTCTGCGCAGCCCACGCCTGCAGTGCTGCCTGTGTCACCTGCTTGAGTGGAACACGGTGCTGCCGAGCAAGGGCGCGGCAGTCCTCGTACTCAGGCGCGGCGTTGGCAATCGCGCCGTCTGCGAAGCGCGCAATCTTGATGTGTACCGTCCCCCACGGCGTATCCACCTGGACAAACTCGCGGGCCAACGCGGCCTTGTGTTCGATGCGCCAGCGCAGGCCAATGCTGGTAGTCTCGCGGAAAATCAGCTCGCGCAACGTGGGGACGAGGTCCGGGCGGCAGAGCACAGTAAGCGCAACGCCGGAGCGGCCCTTCTTCATCTGCATCGTGGCGCGATAGACATCCCACGCGCCGGCCTCAAGCAGCAGCTCGCTGACGTAAGCCACAAGCTGCGGCGTCGAGTCGTCGATCACCGTCTCGATTACGCCGATCGCATCTTCGGCAGATTCGCTCGCCACCGTGTCGCCCACGACGAGGCGCAGCAGGTTAGGCTGGCCCGGTGTATCGCGTCCGCCCGCTCCGTAGCCCGTGGCAGCCACGCGCACCGCAGGCAACGAAGCGTACTCCACGTCAAGCATGCGCAGGATGGCCGCTCCCGTTGGCGTTACGCGCTCCATCGCAGGCCCAGCTGCGTAAACCGGCGCCCCGCCGAGCAGTGCAAGTGTCGCTGGCGCCGGAACCGGCAACATGCCATGCGCGCACTCCACCGTACCGCTGCCCACATTGAGCGGTGAGGCAAGCCAGCGCTCCACACCGAGCGCGGCGCATCCCGCAGCCGTGCAGACAATATCCACAACCGTGTCCACCGCGCCCACTTCGTGAAAGTGGACCGTCTCTACCGGAACAGAATGGATGGCAGCCTCAGCCTCGCCCAGCAGTTGGAAGGCGCGGCTGGCGCGCTCTTTCACATCCTCGGCCAGAGGAGCGTTGGCGATGATTTTCAAAATCGCCGAGAGCGACCGGTGATGTTCGTGTGAGTGTTCGTGCCGATGGCTGTGTTCGTGCTGGTGCTCGTGATGGTGATCGTGTGCGTGTCCTTCGGCGGTCAGCACATCCACCTTCGTTCCGGAAAGGCCGCCGCGCATCACCTTGCGTTGCTCCAAACGTGCGCCGACGTTGAGTGCAGCGCATGTAGCGGCAAGCATGTCAAAAGGCACGCCCGCGTCAACAAGCGCGCCGAGCAGCATGTCGCCGCTGATACCAGAGAAGCAGTCGAGATAGCCAATGCGCATCGAGGTCGGATTCCAGATAGAGGATTATTCGCCGCGCCGCAGCAGCACGTCGGCTGGCAGCAGGGCATTGAGTGAGCCGGAGCGGAAGCCGGCGGTATCGAGCGTGACGTACTGAAAGCCGGCGGCGCGCAGCTCTGCGGTGATCGCATCGAGCACGTTCATCGAGAGTGCGCGCGGCAGCTCATCCCGCGCAATCTCCACCCGTGCCAACTCGCCATGATGTCTCACGCGAAACTCGCGGAAACCAAGCTGCCGCAGGCTCTCTTCGGCGCGTTCTACTTGCTCCAGCACCTCGCGCGTCACGGTGCGGCCATACTCAACGCGGGAACTGAGGCAAGGCGCCGCAGGCCGATCCCACAGCGTGTAGCCGGCTTCTTTCGCCAACGTGCGAATCTCGAGCTTGGTCAGGCCCGCATCGGCCAGTGGGGCAAGCACCTCGTGTTCCCGCGCGGCGCGCTGGCCGGGGCGATAGTCGCGCGTATCATCGGCATTCATGCCGTAAGCGATGTGCTTAAAGCCCAGCGCGGGCCGCAACTGCTCCATCTGCTCGAACAGCTCCGTCTTGCAGTGAAAGCAACGGTTCGCGTCGTTGCGAGCATACTCGGGCTTGTCGAGCTCCTCGGTCTGCACGATGCGCAGCGGAATGCCGTGCTCGGTCGCAAAGGCACAGGCCTGCGCCAGGTCACGGCGCGCCAGGCTTGGCGAATCAGCCAGCACCGCCAGCATCCGATCGCCCATCACGCGATGCGCCGTCGCCGCCAGGTAAGCCGAGTCCACGCCGCCGGAGTACGCGACCATTACGCTGCCCAAGGCACGCAGCGAACCTTCGAGCGCGTGCAGCTTGGATGCGAGAGCTTCCGGCACGGGTGCCGCGGATTGTGAGGACGCCGCCATGCGCCCGATTATAGCGATTTTCAACAAAACTCGTTCGCAGGTTTGAGGCCGCTCAAAGTACGAATGCGATATACTCCGGACGCGGAGAAGAACACTCGGAGGTTTAAGCAATGAGGGTAAGTGTGTTGAGCAAGTGGGCTGGCGCGGCAGCGCTGGCTGTGGCCATGCTGGCAAGCCCGCTGCGCATTCTGGCGCAGGGTGATACGGTTCTGAAGCCTGAGGACACGAAGAAGCTGCTGCCTGCAGCGGTCTATTACAAGGCGCAGTCGGCACCCACGCAGCTGCGTAACTCCGGCGGCGTGAAGTTTGCCGATGGCTACTACCTGCTGGCCACGCTGGTGGATACAAGTGGTTACTCGAGTGACGTAGCTTCGAAGTATCAGGCCTATTTCATCACTGAAGTCGCCATCAAGATCGGTGGACACAAGCTGCCAGCCGGCATCTACGGCGTCGGATTCATCGCAGACAACAAGTTCATCGTCACGGATGTGGGCGCTCACGAAGTCCTCACCGTCACTTACGCAACGGATGAAGCAATGAAGCGTCCCGTGCCGCTGCAGATGGAAAAAGATGCGGCTGGCGGATATCGCCTCTACTCGGGCCGCAAGTACGTGACCATCACGCGTTAGGACTCACAGCGGCCTGAAATGCAGAAGGCGGACCGCAAGGTCCGCCTTCGTTGTTTGTGTTGTGCTCAGCGCTATGCCTTGGCGGCGGTCGCTCCGGCCAGCTTTTCTTTCACCAGTTCGTAGCCGCGGGCGAAGAGCTCATCCTGCGAGATCTTCCCAGCGTCCACATCGGCCAGGATCGCCTTCTGTGCCGCGTAGTCGCGGTTCGCAATGCCCGCCTTGGACTGCAGCATGCGCCACGCCTTGCGCCGCTCCACGCAGAACATCACGAGCTGGCGCGAGAGCGCGCGGTACTCGATCTTCCCGTTGTCTTCGAACTTGATGTAGACGCCGAAGTCGGGAATGAATGCGCGGTGCGCCGGGTTGAGGTAGCGCCGGTAGACCACATCCTGCTGCGTGATGCGTACCAGCATGTTGTCGAGCGAGATCAGCTTCTCGGCAGCTTCCGGCTTGACCTTCTTCAGGTGGTTCCGGAAGCGCGCTTCCGTAGTGCACCAGTGCGCCACGGTGTAGCGCATCGTCTCGCCGGTGGACTTGATCTTCGTCTCGTACCAGTCGAGGTCAGAGGCCGGGTTGCCCTTGATGTCCAGGGCCTCCTGGTAGCTCTCCCCCTTGCGCGGATCGAAGACGAACTCAGGCACGCCGCGCGAGTCGCGCACGCGCTGCGCCTGGTGCAGAGCCATGTCGTCGGGCACGCCGTGCTCCGGCTGGCAGGTAGTGAATGCCTGCAGGAACATGGTGCCGCGATACTCGAGGCCGTCGAGAATCGCACGGTAGAGTTTCGGTGCGTTGGCCATGGAGACCTGCGCAACGAACGGCGAACCATGTCCCGCGAGGAAGGTCTCGGCAACAGTCTTCTTCTCG
>DATMUN010000613.1:0-6428 GCA_035563895.1 Occallatibacter sp.
GTCAGGTGGCAGGCCGCGAAGAAGTGCCGCGGCAACCGCGACTCCGTCAGCCACTTCGCATCTGGAAAGAATGCCACCGTCACCAGAATGCACAGCGTCACACCCAGAGCACCCTGAAAAAACCCGAAGACTCCGCCGGCAAGCCGGTCCAGGCAGCCAAGCCCGATCTGGTGCAGCATCTTTGAGAGCAGGCTGCCAACCGCCGTCGCAAGCGCTGCCACCACGATGGCGATAAGCAGAAAGCCGATCGTGTTTGCTACGCCCCAGCTGCGTACGATTGGGTGCAGCACCGTCGCCACGCGCCCAAAGTTCCACGCGCCTAGCACCAGGCCCAGCAGCAGCCCGCCCAGCCCGAAGACCGAACGGATCAGCCCCTGCGCAAGTCCGGTGATGACCGCCCCGGCCAGTATCACAACGATGATCCAGTCGACGACAGTCATGCGCGCTCCGTGCTTACAGCTTCAGCTCCCGGCCGGTCACCCGGCGGAACGCTTCAAGATATTTGCCCAGCGTCCGCTCCACCACGTCATCCGGCAGGCTCGGCGCGGGCGCCTGCTTGTTCCACTGGATGTCCTCGAGGTAGTCGCGCACAAACTGCTTGTCGAACGAAGGCTGTGCGCCGCCTGGCCTCCACTGCGCGGCCTCCCAGTAGCGCGACGAGTCCGGCGTGAGCACCTCGTCTGCCAGGATGATCCCATCCTCCGTCGTGCCGAACTCAAACTTCGTGTCCGCCAGAATCAGCCCTTGCTCCTCAGCATGCGCGGCGGCCTTTGCGTAGATGGCAAGCGTCAGCCGCTTCAGCTCGGCGGCTTCCTTGGCCCCAACCACCTTCTCGGTTTCTGCAAACGAGATGTTCTCGTCGTGCGAGCCGTCCTGGCTCTTGGTCGCCGGCGTAAAGAGCGGCTCCGGCAGCTGCGATCCGTCCTCGAGTCCCTCAGGCAGCGGGATTCCGCACACCGTCCGGCTTGCCTTGTACTCCTTCCAGCCCGAGCCCGCCAGATAGCCGCGCGCCACGCACTCCACCGGGAACATCTTCGCCCGGCGCACCAGCATGGAGCGGTCCCGCAGCTGGTCGGCGTAGGGCTTCAGCTGGGCAGGGAACTCGTTCATGTCGGCCGTAATCAGGTGGTTCGGCACAATGTCCTTCACCAGCTCGAACCAGAACAGGGATATCTGCGTGAGGATCTTGCCCTTGCCCGGAATTCCCGTTCCGAGCACATGGTCGAAGGCCGAGATGCGGTCCGTCGCCACCAGCAGAAGTGCGTCATCCACCGCGTATAAATCGCGTACTTTGCCTCGCCCAATCAGCGGAACGGAGCCCAGATTCGTAGTCAGGAGTGCAGTCATGGAGGGAGTCAGTCTTTCAGGAAACTGAAGCTCCGATTCTCTTGCCCGCGGCTCGGTTTGTCAATCGGTACGCGCCTCGGCTCAGTCGATTTACGGACGGCATTTTAGATACTGCGAATCCAAAAAATCGCATTGCGAACAAATATTGACCTGTGTGATGGCCGTCACGGACCCATCGCTCCGCATAGGGGAAACTCCAATTGTCAACATGGTTCGGAGGGCTCGTTAAGAAGCTCTCTTGGAGCCGGGCGACACGAGGCAGCAGTGGAAAGGGGAAGCCGCGGCTAGCTTCGTTTCATAGGGATCGCCAGTAGCTGTGCGCTACCGACCTCCAGCGTCGGCTACTGGCCCCCAAAAATTGAAGTACAAGAGCCTCCGAAGTCGTAACCGACCTCGGAGGTATTTTTCTGTTCTCTTTGCACCTTGCGTACAAAAGAATACGGCGGCGAGCGCAGAGGCCAGCCGCCGTTTTTGCTGCTGCTTACGCCGTGGCTCGCTGCTGCTCCGGGTGGTTCAGCTTCACGCTCACCACCCTGGACACGCCCGGCTCCTGCATGGTCACGCCGTAGATCAGCTGCGCAGCGTGCATCATGCGCTTGGAGTGCGTCACGATCAGGAACTGCGTCTCGTCGCTCATGGTGCGCAGCAGGTCTGCAAGACGGCCCACGTTGGTTTCGTCCAGCGCCGCGTCCACTTCGTCGAGTACGCAGAAGGGGCTCGGCTGGAACTGGAAGATGCCCACCAGCAGCGCCAGTGCCGTCAGCGCCTTCTCGCCGCCCGAGAGCAGCAGCACGTTCTGCAGCTTCTTGCCCGGCGGCGATGCCACGATGTCCAGTCCGCTCTCCGCCTGGTTCTCTGCATCGGTGAGCCGCAGGAAGGCCTGCCCGCCGTGGAAGAGCCGCGTGAACACCACGCTGAAGTTCTCGTTGATCTTCGCAAAGGCCTCGTCAAACTTGGTCCGCGAGATCTGGTCGATCTCCTTGATCGTCTCCTGCGTGTTCTCGATCGACTCGATCAGGTCCTTGCGCTGCGTCTCGAGGAAGCTATGTCGCTCGGCCGTCTCCTTGTACTCGTCGAGCGCCATCATGTTCACCGGGCCCATCTGCTCCAGTTTCTGGCGCATGGTGCGGCAGGCCTCATCTTCGGTGGCCAGTTCGTCGCCCGAGATGTGCGCGATCTCCTGATCCGCGCGCAGCACAGCGGCTTCCACGTTAACCTCGGTCAGGCAGCTCGCCTCCAGGTGTTCCAGGTCCGACTTCAGCTTTGCAGCTTCGCTCGCCAGGTTGCCGCGGCGTTCGCGAACCTCTTCCAGTGCCGTGCGTCCTGTCTTCAGCTCGGTTTCGAGCGTGGCCAGCTGTTGGCGCAGCGCCTGCGCCTCGGCCGCGAGCGCCTGTGCCTGTGCCAGTGCCTGCTCGCGCTCCAGCTTCAGCTCTTCGCGCCGGGCTTCCAGATGCAGGCTCTCCTGAATGCGCTGTTCGCGCTCAGCCTCAGCCGAGGCGCGCTGTTGCTCGATCGCCATCACGCGACGCTCCAGGTCAGAGTGCAGCCGCTCGATGCGCTGGAAGGCTGCCTCCGCGCCGCGCCGCCGCTCTTCCAGGCCCGCCAGCTCGGCGGTCACGCGCGCAGCTTCCTGCTGCAACTCCTCGCGTCGCTGCCGCAACTCGGAGAGCTGCCCACCCTGTTCTTCGAGTGCAGCCTCGGCCGTCTTGTGCTCCGCATCCAACCGCGCGGCCTCTTCTTGCTTCTGCGCGATCACTGTATGCTTGGCCTCGCGCGCATCCTTGTTGCGCGCTGCCTGCAGCGTCCACTCTTGCAGCCGCCGCTCAATGCGCTGAATCTCTGCCTCCATCTGCTTGAGCGCCGCGCCCTGGTTGGCCGCGTCGCGCTCAGCCACGCGTCGCTCCTCGCTGCGCGCTTCCAGCTGTGCTGTCAGCTCATGAATCTCCCGGGTCACGGTGGCCGCCGCCGTCTCCATCTGGCTCAGTTCCTGGTCCAGCCCAGCCAGCTTCGCGTCCACATCGCGCAGCTCGCGCTTCAGCACCAGCGGACCCTGCGCGGCAGGCTTGCCGCCCGTCACCGTGCCGTTGTGGAAGCACTCGCCACCCGGCGTGAGGAAGAACGCGTAGCCGTGCTTTGCAGCGAGCCGCCGCGCCTGTTCCTGGCTGTCCACTACGTAGCCATGCCGCAGCTTGGGCAGAATCACTTCAAGCGACCGACCAAAGCCGTTCAGCACGCGCACCGTGTCCTTCAGCGGCGTAATGCCTTCGCCCGCGATCGGGTCATCGCCCTCGGCAAACAGGTTCTTCTGCGCATCGTCGTGAATCAGGAACGTCGCGCGCCCATCCACGCCGGATTTCAACAGCCGCACGCCCTCTTCCGCAGCGCCCCAGCTCTGGACCACGACGTAGTTCAGCTCGTCGCGCAGAAACTCGTCGACCACGCCCTCGTGTTCGCCGCTCACTTCGATGAAGTCAGCCAGTGTGCCCACCGGCGCCATGCCCTCGGCCAGCGCGCCCGGCTTCAGCAGCCGCCGCACCGTCTCCGTTGCGTAGCTGTGGTCGCGGATCAGCGCCTCCAGCGAGTTCTTGCGGCCGGTCGCCGTCGCCTGCGCACGGCTCAACTCGTTGGTCTTCGCGCGCAGCGTCTGCTCTTCGGCGCGCTTGGTCTGCAAGCCTTCGCGCAGGGCAACAATCTCGCCCTGCAGCCGCTCCAGCGTCTCGCCCGCGTTCTCAAAGCGCATCTTCACCTGGCCGCTCTGCACGCCAAGGTTCTCGAGCTCGTTGCGCGACTGGGCCATCTCCGCTTCCAGACGCTCGGCCTCGCGCTCCAGCGCCGCCAGGCTCTCCTCAGCCTGTGCGGTCGAGTTGCGAGCGTTGCCCGCCAACGACAGCAAGTGCATCGCATGCCGCCGGTTCGCTTCCAGGCCACGCTCGGCGTTGAACACCTCTTCCGCCGCGGCCCGCGCCTGCTGCTGGTGCGCCGTCACCTTCTCGTGGAAGGCGTGCGCCTCGCCCGCAGCCGTCTCCATAAAGCTCTTCTGCTGCGCGCGTTCCTCGGCAATGCCCGCAAGCTGGGCTTTCGTCTGTTCCAGCTCGCCCGCCGCCGCAGCAATGCGCGCTTCCAGCTCCGTCACGCGTTCAACATTCGAGCGCTCGCGCGCCGCTGCTCGCTCCATCTCCACTGCGGACGAGTTGGCGCGGTTCTGCACTTCCTGTGTCTCGCGTTCCAGCTCATAACCGCGCTCGGTCAGCGAGTGCTGGCTGGCTTCCTTCGTCTCGATCTCGGCAGCGGAGGCAACAATCTGCTCGGTCAGGGCAGCCATCTCCTGCTCCAGCCGCGCCTGTTCCGCATCCATTGCAGCCATCCGGCTCGCCAACACCACCCGCAGCTTGGTGCGCAGCTCGTCGCGCACAGCGGCAAAGCGCTCGGCCTTCGCCGCCTGCCGCTTCAGGCTGTTCATCTGTCGCGTCACTTCTTCGAAGATGTCGTCCACGCGCGCCAGGTTCTGCTTCGCGCTCTCCAGACGCAGTTCGGCCAGCCGCTTCTTCGTCTTGAAGCGTGTAATGCCCGCGGCTTCCTCAATAATTGCGCGGCGATCGTGCGGCTTGGAGCTGAGCAGCTGCCCAATGCGTTCCTGCCCGATGATCGCGTAGCTCTCCGGCCCCAGACCGGTGCCCATGAAGATGTCCTGAATGTCGCGCAGCCGGCAGAGCTTGCCGTTCAGCAGATACTCGCTCTCGCCCGTGCGGAACAGCCGCCGCGTGATGACGATCTCACCCTTCTGCGGAGTGCGCTGGAACTTCCTGCGCCGGATCTTGAGCACCACCGGCTGCGGCCCGCTCTCGGTCGCGGCCTGCGTCAGTGTGGGTTCCGCAGCTTCCTCGTCGTCCAGCACCTGCCCCGGCTGCTGCTCAGAGATGATCTCCTCCGCCTCGGCAGCCCGCGCCTGGCGCAGCTCATTCTCGTCCCAGTCCGACGGCCCTTCCGGGTCCACGGCCACCTCGGGCTCCACGGGGATCGGCCCCTCGTAGGCCTCCGGATCGACCATGGTGATCGTCACCTCAGCCATGCCCAGCGGCTTGCGGTCGCGCGTTCCGGCAAAGATCACGTCCTGCATGTGCGTGCCACGCAGCGTCTTCGCGCTCTGCTCGCCCAGCACCCACGAAACCCCGTCCAGAATGTTGGACTTACCGCATCCGTTCGGCCCCACCACCGCCGCAATGCCCGTGCCCGGCACGGTCAGTTCGGTACGGTCGCAGAAGCTCTTGAATCCGAGGATATGGATCTTCTTTAATTTCAGCATCTTCACTCCGGGACCTGAAGTTCCGAAAACAACACCGCCGCGCTGCCCGTCCGGACTCTCGTCCCGCCGGATGCGCGGCTTCGCTGCACGTCCTTCGTTACAGACTCTAAGGAGCCCAAAGAGCAGGGTCAACGTTTGAAACTGGGCTTTTTGTGGATAAGACGGGCCGGAATTCAAGTTCTTGCCAGATTGCCGGAATCTCCCGACAATTTGTTAGATTCCTTGCTATTTCTTACGGGTTTTCCACCAGAATTTACTGTCTTGATTCCGCCCGTTTCGGCGCTCTCTCCCCGGGCTGTTCGCAGTGCCCGGCAACTGCTTCGCGAATTACCCGCTCCAGCGCCCGCAGCGCCTGCGGACGAGGAAACCCCGGCCTGCTTGCCAGCCGAATACTGCGCACCGGACGCCCCGCCAGCGGGCGAACAATAATCCCGCGCCGCTCCAGCGCCTCGCGCGCCAGAGCCGGAATCAGCGTGACCCCGTAGCCCGCCGCCACCAGGTTCACCAGCGTCTCCAGCGTGGCCGCCTGCATTGACCCTTGCAGCCCGCTGCGCACGCCGTGCTTGGTGCCGCACGCCGCCAGCGCCTGGTTCGCCAGGCAGTGCCCCTCAGCCAGCACCAGCAGCTCGTCCGCCAGGGCCGTCTCCTGTAGCGGATCTCGTTTCATCAGCTCATGGCCCTCGGGAATCGCTGCCAGCAGCGGCTCGGCAAACACCTCCAGCTCCGTAATCTCCGGTGACTCGGCTGGCGTGGCTAGCAGGGCAGCGTCGAGCCGGTG
>DATMUN010000614.1:0-3528 GCA_035563895.1 Occallatibacter sp.
CCTCGGTGCGCGGCAGGTACTCTGCAATTTGATGCGCCAGCCGCGAGATCGGCAGAGTCTGTAACCACACCCGCCCCGGCCCCATCAGCACGGCCAGAAAGATGCCATCGCCGCCGAAGATCATGTTCTTGATTCCCGGCACCGTCGTGATCTGAAACCCGACCGACGACTGAAACGCGCCCACATGCCCGGGATGCACGCGCAACATCTCGCCCGGAGCCAGGTCCTTCACCACCAGTTCGCCAGAGAGCTCCAGCCACGCCGTGCCCATGCCGCCCAATTTCTGCAGCAGGAAGCCGTCGCCGCCAAAGATGCCCGCACCAAGCGACTGTTGAAAGCCCACGCTGATCGTCACCTGCGGCGTCGCACACAGAAATCCGTGACGATGCACCATGTACTCCGCGCCCGGCTGCACCTCAACCGGCACAATATGTCCCGGCACCTTGGTCGCAAACGAAACCTCGCCCGGATATTGCATGGCGCGATATTCCGTCATGAAGATCGAACCGCCGCCGGCTACGCGCTTCAGCACGCCGAACAGCCCGCCGCCTCCGCCCATCTGCGTGTGCGTTGTCATCTGGATCGAAGCCGTCATCCACGAGAGCTCGCCGCTCTCGCTGAACACACTCTCGTTAGGATCAAGGCGCACATCGAGCACCGGCATCGTTGTGCCCTGAATTCTGGTCTGCATTAGGGGAGTTCCTCCTCTTCACGGGCAGTCTATCGTTTGCTGCACGCGCGCGGCAGATGAAAATCCACCACCATGTGCAAAACGCTGCAACCGCGCGAAAAGTTCCCTACCATGCCTCGAAGCCCACGCGCCACGTACCGTCCGCACCGCGCCGCACGGTTGAGTGCTTCTGAAAATGCGCGTCGTCGCGCTTCGGATAGTCATTGCGGAAGTGCGCACCGCGGCTCTCCGTGCGCTCAAGCGCCGCCAGCAAAATCGCGCGCGCCACCACGCACAAAGCCAGCCCCTCGGCCAACCTGCGGCTCCGCCCGCGTTGCGCCATCGCCTCCAGGTCAGCCTCGCACGCAGCCACGGCGTGCTCGCCGTCACGCATGCCCTGCTCCTCGCGCAGCAGCCCCGCGTGTGCCCACATCGCATGTTGCAGCGCCGCGATGAACTTCTCCACCCGCGCCTCGTCTTCGGCACCAAGTGCAGGCAACTCCTTCGAATCCTCTGGCGCGTGCGCAGGCTCCAGCCTGTCGCCCAGCATCGCCTTCGCCGCCCGCGCACCAAACACCAAGCCTTCGAGCAGCGAGTTTGACGCCAGCCGGTTCGCCCCATGCACGCCCGTGCATGCAGCCTCGCCCGCCGCATAGAGCCCAGGCAGCGTCGTGCGCCCATCCAGGTCCGTGCGAATCCCGCCCATCAGGTAGTGCGCCGCGGGCCGTACCGGAATCAGATCGCGATGCAGATCGAGCCCGTACTTCGCAAGGAACGCACTGATGCCCGGGAACCGCTCGTGCAGATCGATGTCCGTCACGTGCCGCATATCCAGATGCACCACGCGATGCTCACCTGGCCGCGCCCCCATCCCTTCGCGCGTAATCGCCCGCGCCACCACATCGCGCGGCGCCAGCTCCAGCAGCGGATGATGGCGCTCCATGAACCGCTCGCCGCGGTCGTTGCGCAGATACGCACCCTCGCCGCGCAGCGCCTCGCTCAGCAGAAAGCGCGGCGCGCCCTCCAGCGAAAACGCCGTCGGATGAAACTGGTAGAACTCCATGTCCGCCAGCTCCGCGCCAGCTTCCGCCGCCAGCGCAATGCCATCGCCAGTCGCCACCGCGGGGTTCGTCGTGTCGCTGTACACCTGCCCAGCGCCGCCCGCAGCAATCAGCACCGCACGCGCCAGCACACGCCGCGCGTTGCCCTCGCGATCCAGCAGATCCACACCGGCCACACGGCCCTCCGCCTGCACCAGCTGAGTTGCCGTGGTCCACTCCGCAAACTGGATTCGCTCATGCTTCCGCGCAAACGCCGCCAGCGACCTGCTGATCTCCGCGCCCGTCGCGTCGCCATTCGCATGCAGAATGCGCGGCAGCGAGTGCGCGCCCTCACGCGTTTTCAGCAGCTCGCCACGCGCGCGGTCGAAGTTCGCGCCCCATCCAATCAGCTCCGCCACTCGCACCGGCCCCTCGGCCACCAGCACGCGCGCCGCGGGCCGGTAGACAAGCCCATCTCCCGCGCCCACCGTGTCCTTCAGGTGCAGCGCCACATCTTCGTCGCCGCCCATAGCCACGGCAATGCCGCCCTGCGCATAGTGCGTGTTCGACTCGGCTACAGCCTCCTTCGTCGCCACCAGCACCGTGCCGTGCTCGGCCAGCTCCACCGCCGCACGCAGCCCGGCCACGCCCGCGCCCACCACCACGTAGTCCACCTGCAACAACTGAGCCATAACCTTTGAGCGTAACACCGTGCTCTGCGCGATCCCCCATGCCATTTAAGATGGAACCAGCGAGTATTCGATGCAGATCATCCGCGTTTCCACGCCCTCAGCCCGATACAACGTCTACGCCGGCAGCGGCCTTCTTCCCACTCTTGCGCCGCGCATTCAGCGCATCGCAGGCAAGCTTCCGCGCCGCGTCTTCGTGCTCACCTCGCCCGAGATCTGGGCGCTCTGGGGCCAGGCCTTTCTCGCATCGTTCGGTGAGCCTCCCATCGTGCTCTTTCTTGAGCCCGGCGAACGCCACAAGACTCTCTCCAGCGTCGAAACCATCCTCCGCCAGATGATCGTCGCAGGTGGCGACCGCGGCTCGCTGCTCATCGCCTTCGGCGGCGGCATCGTCGGAGACGTCGGCGGATTCATCGCCGCCATCTTCATGCGCGGCATCCCGTTCGTGCAGGTGCCCACCACGTTTCTCGCCCAGGTCGACTCCTCGGTCGGCGGCAAAACCGGCGTCAATCTTCCTGAGGGCAAGAACCTCGTCGGCAGCTTTCATCAGCCGCTCGCCGTCTTTGCCGATATCGACACTCTCGGCACGCTCCCCTCACGCGAACTCCGCGCCGGCCTCATGGAAAGCGTCAAAGCCGGCATCATTCGCGACCGCGCCCTGGTGCGCTTCATGGATGAGAACCCGCGCGATATCCTGCGCGGCGAACCCAAGGCCCTCGAGCGCGTCATCGCCGCATCTATCCGCATGAAGGCGGACGTAGTGAGCCGCGACGAGCGCGAGAGCGGCCTGCGCATGATCCTCAACTTCGGCCACACCGTCGGCCACGCCATCGAATCCGTTACGCGCTACAAGCTGCTGCTCCACGGCGAAGCCGTGGGCTGGGGCATGATCGCTGCGCTCTACATCGCGCGCCAGCGCGGAACCATCTCCGCCGCACAGTTCCAGCGGCTAGAGTTCCTCGTGCATCTCTACGGGCCGTTGCCCGCGCTCAAGCTGCGCACCGCCAAGCTCGTCACCGCCACAGGTGCGGACAAGAAAAACGTCGGCGGCGTACGCCGCTTCGTGCTGCCCGTCGGCATTGGCGACGCAGGCGTCGTGGAAGACGTCACGCCCGCCGAACTCGAGGCC
>DATMUN010000615.1:0-3785 GCA_035563895.1 Occallatibacter sp.
CCTCGTCCCCACCCGCCTCGTTGTCCGCCGCTCCTGCGGAGCTCAACTGGGGCCCAGGGAATAGAGCCAGCCGCTCACACGCGCACGATCATCACTTCCGTCGACTTCATCAGTGCAGCTGCCGTCTGGCCTTTGCGCAGCTGCATCTCGCGCGCCGCATCCGCCGTGATGATCGACGTGATCTGCTGCTCGCCAATCGCCAGCACCACCTTCGCCAGCAGCCCGCTGATCTTCACCTCCACAATCGTCCCCACCAGCTGATTCCGCCCGCTGATACTCCGGAACCGTTCGCGCGATTGCGCTCGCCCTGCCGGTGCAGTGTCTTTCAGCAGTGGCCGCAACGCACTCTGCCGGATGCGGTGATGGCCTCCCGGCGTCTTCGTCGTCGCCAGCCTCCCGCTCAGGATCCACTTCTTCACCGTAGCGTAGCTCACCCCAAGCGCCGTCGCCGCCTCCCGCGGACTCAGCAAAACGTCATCGATCCTCGCCGCCATCCTGTCTTCTCCAGACTGCAACTTTGCAACAGAGTACATCGTCTTCAAGAGCCGCACTATGGCCAGGAAAAATCGAGAAAGTCGCTACCGCATATCGGGTATAGTCGTACCATGAACGCTCTTACCCAGCGCTCGTGCTCACGTCAGATTCATAACGCTCTTCTCAAGAGCGTTATGCTGTCTCTCGTACTTGCGCCCATAGTCCAGCCCTCCCCCGCACCGGGTCAGACCGGCGCCTCCGCGTCCTTCATCAGCCGCTATCAGGCCCGCGTCACCGCAACGCAGAGCCAGCAGCCCCACTGGGTCACGCCACTCGCCACCGTCACGCCGCGCCTTGAGCAGGAGTTCCGCACCGACTTCGTTCGCCAGATCAATCCGAAGGGTTACTCCATCTGGAACTACGGCAACAGCAAGGGCCTTGAGCTCATCCCCGAGCGCCACACCGAGATCCTCGTCAACCTGCCGCCGTTCATCGCGCACGCTGCTCCCAACACCAACGACGGCTTCGGCGACATCTCGTTCCTCGCCAAAGAGCGCATCTTCTCCCGCAACGAGGAGCACGGCAACGCCATCCTCACCGCATTCCTCGGAGCCACCATCCCCACCGGCAAAAATGGCAACGGCAGCTGCTGCGCCGTCGTCACGCCCACGCTCGCAGCGGGCAAGGGAATCGGCCTCTTCGCCTTCACCACCACCGCCGGCGGTTCGCTTCCCGTCACCAACGCCGTCAAGCTCGGCCACACCATCGCGTGGAACAACGTCGCCCAGTACCGCCTCGCCCGCACCGGCGCCGCGCGCTTCTTCTGGCCCGAGGCCGAGTTCAACTCCAGCTTCTATCGTGGCGGCCCCAACGACGGCAAACGCGCCGTGTTCGGCACTCCCGGCCTCATCATTGGCCGCATCCCGCTTACCCATGACGCCTCCGGCAAGCCCGGCCGCCTCGGGCTCACCTTCGGCGCAGGCGAGCAGATCGCCCTCACCCACTTCCACACCACCAATCACAACCTCATCTTCACCGCACGCCTCCCGTTCTAGTGCGCACCCCAGCGCCCACCCCGCCATATGCTTAACTAAACACATCGTGATCATCAATCTGGCCCGGCGCGCGCACGACCACAACTGGGAGCTTGATCCCATCACCCGCTCCCTGCTCGATACCGATTTCTACAAGCTCCTCATGCTCCAGTTCATCTGGAAGCATTTCCCCACCACGCGCGCCACCTTCACCGTCACCAACCGCACCGCCGCCGTGCCTCTCGGCCGCATTGTCGACCTCGGCGAGCTCCGCGAGCAGCTTGAGCACACTCGCCAGCTGCGCTTCCACAAGTCAGAACTCATCTGGCTCGCCGGCAACACCTTCTACGGCCGCCGCGGCATCTTCGAGCCCGCCTTCCTCGCCTGGCTTGAGAGCGGTTTCCGCCTCTCCACCTTCGAGCTCTCCACCGACGACGAAGGCCAGGTCTCGCTCAGCTTCGACGGCCCGTGGACCGAGACCACGCTCTGGGAAATCTACGCCCTCTCCGTCCTCGACGAGCTCAAAACCCGTGCCAGCCTCAAGGCCCTCTCCGAGCTCGAGCTTGACATCCTCTACGCCCGCGCCAAAACTCGCCTGTGGGAGAAGATGGCCCGCCTACGGGGCGTTCCCGGCCTTTCGCTGTCCGACTTCGGCACCCGCCGCCGCCACTCCTTTCTCTGGCAGGAGTACGTCGTCACCGCCATGCGCGACGTCCTCGGCCCGGCCTTCACCGGCACCTCCAACACCTACCTCGCCTACAAGCACGACCTCGAAGCCATCGGCACCAACGCCCACGAACTGCCCATGGCCCTCGCCGCGCTCGCCAGCACAGACGACGAGCTGCGCAGCGCCCAGTACCGCCTCCTCGAGCTGTGGCAGCAGACCTACCAGGGCGAGCTCTTGATTCTTCTTCCTGACACCTACGGCACCACGCAGTTCCTCGACCACGCGCCCCAGTGGGTCGCCCGCTGGACCGGCCAGCGCATCGATAGCAAGGACCCCTTCATCGCCGGCGACGAGTACATCGACTGGCTTATCGCCCGCGGCCTCGACCCTCGTTCCAAGCGCCTCATCGCGTCCGACGCGCTCGATGTAGACGTGATCCTCGCCCTCCACGCCCACTTCTCCGGCCACATCCTCGACAACACCTCGCCCTTCACCTTCCGCACCGCCGAGGACTTCCTCCAGCCCCGCCGCTGGCGCCACGACCGCCGCATCCGCTTCTCCGCCGGCTGGGGAACCTTCCTGACGAACGATTTCCGCGACTGCAACCCGCAAGGCAACGACGCCTTCGATCCCGTCTCTCTGGTCTGCAAGTTGTCAGAGGTCGACGGCCGCCCGGCAGTAAAGCTCTCCGATAACTACGCCAAAGCCCTGGGCCCCCAGGAAGAGATCGAAAGATATAGAAAAGTCTTCGGCACCGCAGGGCTGTCGAACCTGCCGGTACTCGCTTAGAGGATTCTTGTTTAGCAAGGAAAATGGGTGGGCCATTCTTCGCGAAGCGAAGGGGGAAAGCGAGCCCCTCCCCCAGCCACGATCACAGCCCGCTGCATGCAATGCCACCCTCCGGCGCAGGAATCCTTTGACACCGCCCCCCGGCGGGTGTATAGCTTCGCCATTCCCCGGTTCCCCAATCCAGGAGGTCCCCAATGTCAACCCCCCAGACCACTCCTCAGCTCGATCCCTCGCGGCTCGACGCCTTCATGGGCAAGGCCGTCGTGGACATGGGCGCCGCCATGCACGCCGCGCTCGTCGTCATCGGCGACAAGCTCGGCCTCTATCGCGCCATGGCAGGCGCTGGCCCGCTCACGCCCGCGCAGCTCGCCACTCTCACCAACACCACAGAGCGCTACGTCCGCGAGTGGCTCAACGCCAACGCCGCCAGCGGCTTCGTCACCTACAACGCCGCCACCCATACCTTCGAGCTCCCGCCCGAGCAGGCCTTCGCCCTCACCACGCTCGACCTCCCCGGCGCGTACCACATCATCTCCGCGTGCTTCAAAGACGAGCCCAAGATCACCCAGGCCTTCCGCACCGGCAGCGGCGTAGGCTGGCACGAGCACGACGCCAACCTCTTCTTCGGCACCGAGCGCTTCTTCCGCCCCAACTACCAGAACAACCTTCTCTCGTCCTGGCTCCCCGCGCTCGAGGGCATCACCGGCAAGCTGGCGCACGGAGCAGAAGTCGCCGATGTAGGCTGCGGCCACGGCGCGTCCACTATGCTCATGGCCCGTGCCTTCCCCAAGTCCCACTTCCACGGCTTCGACTACCACTCG
>DATMUN010000616.1:0-3649 GCA_035563895.1 Occallatibacter sp.
CTCAGCTGCGACAAGGGCATGGCCGGCTTCAACACGCCGCAGCGCTTTGTGGCGAGCGCGGTGTGGGCTGTTCCCGCCGGGCGCGGGCAGCGCTGGCTTGCCTCCAGCAGCGCGCTCGCCAACGCGCTGGTCAGCGGCTGGACGGTGAACGCCATCGCCACCTTCGCCCAGGGCAATCCCTTCACGGTGCTGGCCGCCAACTCCACGTCAATGGACCCGATGACCAGCTTCCGTGCCAACCGCCTCTGCAACGGGCGCAGCGAGCTGAAGAACAAGAGCGTGCGCTCGAACGGCGGCTACTGGATCGACACGTCCTGTTTCGAGACACCGGCGGCTGGAATGTTCGGCACCGCAGGGCCGAATATCCTCACCGGACCGGGCGTGAACAACTGGGACTTCGGGCTCGGACGGCAGGTGCAGCTGCATGACGCCACGGCGCTCGAGTTGCGCGCCGAGGCCTTCAACGCCTTTAACCACGCGCAGTTCCTCAACCCGGACTACGTAATGACCGATACCAACTTTGGCAAGGTAACCACGGCAGGCGCGTCGCGGGAGCTGCAATTTGCAATGAAGCTGGTGTGGTAAACCAGAGGCGGTTGCGGACTTTATGTGACTAAGTGTGCAGACCGTTCCCACAAAAGCCGCATTGTGAGCAATTCGGCGCTGACCTATGTTGGAGGTGCGATCACGCGATCGGGTTGAGGACCAAAGCTCTTCGGCAGCTCGGGGGAGGGTTGGCGGGGTGCTCCAGAATCCGATGGCGTGATCCGAATAGATAGAGTCAGTGCGTATAACCCAAACCTGGTGCTAGATTAGATATTCTGCGACGAAAAGGCCCGCCATGGCGGGCCTTTTCGTGTCTGCAAGTTGCTATGCTTCAGCGTGCCGCAGCCCCGGCCAGCACCTCGCGCCGCGCGCGCACGGCCTGCGCCAACTCGCTCAGCAGCTTGTGCGTCTCCGGCCAGTCGATACAGGCGTCGGTGATGCTCTGGCCGTAAGTGAGCGGCTGCCCCGCGACCAGCTTCTGCGTGCCCGCAACGAGATTGCTCTCGATCATCACGCCGATAATGTCCTGGTTGCCGGCTGCGATCTGCCCGGCCACGTCGTGGCTGACATTGGCCTGGCGGCGGTGGTCCTTCTGGCTGTTCGCGTGGCTGAAGTCGATCATGATGCGCGGATCGAGCCCGGCCTTGCGCAGCAGGCGGGTGGTTTCGGCCACGGCGTCGGCGGTGTAGTTCACGCTGTCGCGGCCTCCGCGCAGAATCATGTGGCAGTCCGGGTTGCCTGTGGTGACAAAGATCGCCGATTGCCCATGCTTGGTGTGGCTCAGGAAGGTGTGCGAGTGCGACGCCGACAGAATTGCGTCCACGGCCACCTGGATGTCGCCCGAGGTGCCGTTTTTGAAGCCCACCGGGCAGGACACGCCGCTAGCCAGCTGGCGGTGTACCTGGCTCTCCGTGGTGCGCGCGCCAATTGCGCCCCAGCTCACCAGGCCGGCAATATACTGCGGCGTGATCATGTCGAGGAACTCGGTGCCCGCCGGCACGCCCATCTCCGCCAGGTCCAGCAGCAGGTTGCGCGAGAGGCGCAGCCCGTCGTTGATGCGGTAGGTGCCGTCGAGGCGCGGGTCGTTGATCAGGCCCTTCCAGCCGAGCGTGGTGCGCGGCTTCTCAAAATAGACGCGCATCACGATGCGCAGATCCTGGCCGAACTCCTTGATCGCGCCCTTCAGCAGCGCGGCGTACTCGCACGCGGCCTTCACGTCGTGAATGGAGCAGGGGCCGACCAGCACCAGCAGGCGCGAGTCCGTGCGGTTGAGGATGCGGGCAATGTCGAGCCGGGCGTTGAAGATGGTGGCCGTGGCAGAGTCGCTGACCGGCCGCTCCTCTTCCAGAAAGATGGGCGGCAGAACGACAGTTGTGCCTTTAATGCGTACGTCTTCGATCAAAAGGGGCATGGCTCCTCTTAGTATCGCCGATTGTGGGCGTAGGGGCCAATACCGGCGCGCTGATTACAGTCAACGGGACCGGGGCCACCGGCCATCAGGCGCGAGCGCGCGTGCTGGCGCAATCCGGAGTATCTGCGCGCTCCGAGATCTTCCCAGGGACGGTGTCCGAGGTCGTCCACGCGTTCATCGTCGTCGCCATGGCGATCAGAAGTGTGACGTACAGCAGACTTAAATCCCTCAACTCACCCGGCGCGCAGAACAGCAAAAACAGCGGAACGTTGATGATCGCGGCGATTTTCGCGTGGTCACGCATCACGGCCGGAAGCCGGCGCCAGCTATGTATGAACGTCCATCCAAGCAGCAGCAGAGGTACGATCGTGCAGGAACTGGTGCCCACCATGCCATAGGTCTTTTCTTCAGAGAACACGATGTGGCGAATGTCGAGGAAGTAGTGCAGTTGCTCATTCCAGTGCGATTCCACTGTGCCTCCGGGATTCATGCCGTACCGCGAGCGGAGCACGGTGTACACAGCAACGCAGACCAGCGAGAGCACTCCAATGCCTACCGCGCTGTCTCGCCGCGAATAGCGCTGGCGCAGCATCGGATAGAGGGCCAGTACGAACAGCAAGTAGGACTCTTTGTTCCACGTAGCCAATGCGGCAATCGGGATCAGATACCACCACTCGAATCGCAGCGCCACCCAGGCAGACAGCGCGAAAAATGCCAGTTCAGAGTAGTCGTAAAAATATCCCCCCTTATTCATGAGAAATGGGAGCAACAGAATCAGAACTACCGGCGCAAGCACTGAAGCCGCGAGTGAAAAACCGAGCTCTCTGCAGACCAGGAGCATCGCATAAAGCGAAAACAGCACAAAGCCAAACGTCGTCAGGTAAAGAACCAGAAAGCGGAAGCTGTAATGGTCGTCCTGGGCGATTGAAGTATTCGTCAGAAACGACAGCCGGCTTGGTTTCCCCTGCCGAGGACTTACAAGCCAGACCTTCGCCGACGACGGCACTATGTGGTCAGTCAGGTTGGCAATGCTTGGAATCAATTGCCGATAGATATAGGGCCGCGGTGCCGTGCCATCAATCATCGCATCGAAACGCGCGACGTACGGATAGACCGTGTGCTGCGGCGCTGTATAAAAATCCCATTTGTCGTTAAACCCGTTGAACGACGCGCATGCAGCGGCAAAGAAAATCAGCAGAATCCAGGCCTTGTCGTACAGCGACGAATTTCGCACCGGTATCTCCCCTGTGAAAATGGCTTGGGTGCCCACTCCGCGGCTCTACCCGCAGCACGAAAATGGGTGTCCCGGTTGCGTGTGTTCGCACCCGGGTAAGTACAAACCCATCATAGCCTTCACTGCGTGGCCCATTCCCGCGTGCTCTGGAAGCGGTTGAATATTAGCGGATATTTCAGTATGCAAGTCCCGACAATTACAAGCTTCTCGCTGAGCGCACCTTTTCAGTTCCGCCTGCCGACGCCCCGCTCAAACGCCAGAACTCCACACCCGGCAGTTGCCAATTCACTGGGAAGGCGCGTACGCTAATAACTGCGACTCATTGGGTCGTAGTTAAAAATGTCCTTCATTAGCGCCGGTGTTGAGTACGCGTTGCACTGCCTCCTTTTCCTGATGTCGCCTTCGGGCGGCAAGGTGGATGCCACCGTCCGCGACCTGGCTGTTCTGCAGGGCGTCTC
>DATMUN010000617.1:0-3421 GCA_035563895.1 Occallatibacter sp.
CCTTGAGGCAAACGGCTACGGCATTGCCGAGCTGAGCGCGGACCAGATCTACACGCTGAGCGAGGGTGATCCGAGCCAAATTGGCAACCGCGCGCTGATTGCCGCGGGCACTGGACTGGGCGAAGGCATTCTGGCGTGGAATGGACGGATTCATGTGCCGTATCCGAGCGAGGGCGGACACGTGGACTACGCGCCGCGCAACGAAGACGAGATCGACCTGCTGCGCTATCTGAAGCAGAAGTACAGCGGGCGCATCAGCTTTGAGCGCGTGGTGAGCGGCATGGGCATCACGAACATCTACGATTTTCTGCGCGACGTGCGCGGCGTGGAAGAGCCGAAGTGGCTGGCGGACAAGATGGCCGCGGCTCACGACGTGAACGCGGTGATTACCGAGGAAGGCCTGGCGGCGCGCAGCGAGCTGTGCGAGAAGACGCTGGATATGTTCGTCTCTGCGTATGGCGCGGAGTCGGGCAACCTGGCGCTGAAGGTGCTTTCTGTGGGCGGCCTGTACGTTGGCGGCGGCATTGCGCCGCGGCTGATAGAGAAGCTGAAAGATGGCACGTTCATGAAGGCCTTTACGGACAAGGGCCGGTTGAGCCAGTTGCTGGTGAACATGCCGGTGCGCGTGATTCTGGAGAGCCGTGCGGCGCTGATGGGCGCGGCGGCGTATGCAGAGGCGCGGGCGGCGGAGATCAGCGGTGTTTCGCCGCGAGCGGCTTCGGTGAAGTTCTAAAGCGCAGACAACAAGCAAGCGAGAGGGCTGGCCGCGTGGCCGGCCCTTTTTCGTTTCAGCGGCGGAGGGCGGAGCCTGCGGTGGCGCCTATTGTGGCGATGGTCCCGTGGTAGAAGTAGGAGCCGAGGCCGACGGTGAAGAGCCAGCAGCCGTAGAGGGCGTGCTCGAAGCTGGAGGCGAATAGCGAGCCGGTCTGCGCGTAGCGCGCGGCGAAGAGCAGGCCGCCGAGGAAGGTGAGGCCGACGGCGAGCCCGTTGCGGAAGATGATGTGAAGGAAGGCGAAGGCGAATGCGCTGGCCACGATCATCGCCCACTTGCCGGGGAAGAGCGCGGCGTAGCGCTCAAAGAAGAAAGCGCGATAGAGGATGCCCTGCGGGTAGACGGAGAGCACTGGGTAGGCCAGTATGACGATGGCCCAGAAGCCGGGATTGGTGCGGACGAAGCTCCACTCAAGCTGCGGGGCGAAGCGGTGGACACCAAGCCAGAGCACACAGGCCGAGATGGCGAAGATGCCAAGGATGGCGGCGAGATTCGGTGCGAGGGCTTGGGTGTTCCAGAGGCCGGAGCGATTGAAGGCAGGCGTGCGGAGGAGTTGCCAGAGCGCGTAGGCGGTGACGGCCCAGAGGAGAGGCAGCGCGGGGATGCGAATGGGCGAGAAGCGGTAGGCGAGCGGGAGTGCGATGTAGAGAGCTACGAACTCGGCTAGGAGTGCAGCGCGGGGCATGGCGCCTCCAACGGGGAAGAATACAAGAGTGATGCGGTGGGCTGATCAATGCTGCGTTGATTCTGTTTGTGGAAGTGCTCTGGTCGGGTAGGCTGGATGCACACGTATGAGCTTTGCGCACACGATTGGCGGGATGCGGTATGTGTTTGACGACCTGAAGACGCTGCTGGCGCGGGCGACGCCGCTGCGGTCGGGCGACGTGCTGGCGGGTGTGGCGGCGCGCTCGGCTGAGGAGCGCGTGGCGGCGCAGTTTGCGTTGGCCGATCTGCCGCTGGCGCGATTTCTTGAGGAACCGATCGTCCCTTGCGAGGTCGATGAGGTTTCGCGCCTGATCTTTGACACGCATGATGCGGAGGCTTTTGCGCTGGTGCGGTCGCTGACGGTCGGCGAGTTGCGCGATTGGTTGCTGAGCGATGAGGCCACGCCGGAGAGGTTGGTAGCGCTTGCGCCGGGACTGACGCCGGAGATGGCGGCGGCGGTGAGCAAGCTGATGCGCGTGCAGGATTTGATTGCGGCGGCAGCGAAGATTCGCGTGGTAACGCGCTTTCGCACGACGGTGGGATTGCCAGGGCGGTTGAGTGCGCGGCTGCAGCCGAATCATCCGACGGACGATGCGCGCGGGATTGCGGCCGCGATGCTGGATGGCTTGCTGCTGGGGTCGGGCGATGCGGTGATCGGGATCAACCCTGCCGGGGACAATATCGCGGCCACAACGCAACTGCTCGAATTGATTGAGGCGGTGCGGCAGCGGTTTCGCATTCCGGCGCAGAGCTGCGTATTGGCGCATGTGACGACGCAGATGGCGGCGCTGGAAGCGGGCGCGCCGGTGGACTTGATTTTCCAGTCGATTGCGGGGACGGAGGCGGCGAACCGCAGCTTCGGCGTCACGCTGGGACTGCTGCAAGAGGCGTATGACGCGGGCTGTGCGTTGAAGCGTGGGGCTGTTTGCGCCGACTGCACGGTGGGCACGAACGTGATGTATTTCGAGACGGGGCAGGGCTCGGCGCTGTCGGCCAATGCGCATCATGGCGTGGACCAGCAGACGCTGGAGGCGCGTGCTTACGCAGTGGCACGGCGCTACAAGCCGATGCTGGTGAACACCGTGGTGGGCTTTATTGGACCGGAGTACTTGTATGACGGCAAGCAGATTGCGCGGGCGGGCCTGGAGGACCACTTTTGCGGAAAGCTGCTGGGGCTGCCGATGGGGTGCGACGTGTGCTACACGAACCACGCGGAGGCGGACCAGGACGACATGGACGCGCTGTTGACGCTGCTGGGCGCAGCAGGCGTGAACTACATTATGGGCGTGCCGGGCGCGGATGACGTGATGCTGAACTACCAGAGCACGAGCTTTCATGATGCGCTGTATGTGCGGCGTGTGCTGGGACTGAGGCCCGCGCCGGAGTTTGAGGCGTGGCTCGCGGGCGAGGAGTTTGCACGGCTGAAGAGCGTGGCTCCGGAGAGACTGCTGACGGCATGAGCGAGCTGGCACGGGGCTGGGCAGCACAGCTGCGGGCGATGACTCCGGCGCGGGTGGCGCTGGGGCAGACGGGCGTGAGCCAGAGGACGCGGGAGCAGCTGGAGTTTCAGCAGGCGCATGCGATGGCGCGCGATGCGGTGCACGCTCGGCTGGATGCGGCTGGGCTGACGGCGGAGTTGGGGGCTGCGACGGGCACGACGGTGGTGAGGCTGCGGTCGCAGGCGGCGGATCGGGCTACATATCTGCAGCGGCCGGACCTGGGGCGTGCGCTGGATGCGGCGAGCGAGGCTGCGCTGGCGGAGTTGCGCGTGGACGGCGGGTTCGACGTGGCGCTGGTGGTTGCGGATGGGCTCTCGGCGCTGGCGGTGGAGCGGAATGCGGCGGCCGTGGTGCGAGAGCTGTTGCCGCGGCTGGAGGGTTGGCTGTTGGCGCCGGTGTGCCTGGTGGAGCAAGGGCGCGTGGCGGTAGGCGATGCGATTGGGGC
>DATMUN010000618.1:0-2678 GCA_035563895.1 Occallatibacter sp.
CCCCACTCGGTGGAATCGAACGCCATTTGTGTGACATCGCAGATCATCGACCACTTGACACGGCGCCACAAGTCCGGTTCTGGCCTTGTGTCACGAGTAACGCCGGTCCAACCGGCGATGCGTAACTGTACGAGAGATGAAGGTAGGTCCTTCGAGGTCGGCAATCAGGTGTTGATCTCAAGCCACCGCAAGCTGCGTCGTCAAAAGCGATGGTGGTGAACGTTGCGGAAACGTCGGGACAAGATTCCGACAGGCAAGGTTGAGAGAGGCGAGCGTAAGCGAACGAGATAAGAGTTTCTGCGGAGCGTAGCCGACGCAGAAACTCGGTTGGACTGAACGCGGGCGGAATGGGCCGTGGCCGGGCTCTATGGATTTTCTAGGCGCCCGCGCAGGCTGGTGATGGCTCTCTCGCGTGGCGTTCTTGGCTGAGCACGGTGATTTGGGCCGGTGATTGCGACGGGTTACAACCTATCCTTGCCGGTGCGGCCGAGAACAGCAGCGTGTGGGCCGCAGCGATCCGTGGCGTGACCAGCACGCGTAGACGCAATCGCTGGCGCTCATTCCATCGGGTCATGGTCCACGTACCTGTTTGGGATAGAGCTTGCGCACATACTCGAGGTGGCCGGCCTTGCAGCACGGGCAGCGGCGCGGCTCCGAGGACGGCGATGCTGCGGAACGATCTCTCCCCGTAGCGGCGGGATCGGCGGCCGCCTGCTTCGGTCCTGGGGCCAACCGATCGAGCGCCAAGAGCTGACGGGCGCGTGCAGCATGATCGCGCCGGGAGTGATGCCAGAGCCCTGAGTAACGGACCTTGTGCAGCCCTTTCGGCAGCACGTGTTGCAGGAAGCGGCGCATGAACTCGTGGCCGTTGAGGCGCGTTGTGTGCCAGCGCCCCGATGCGCGATGCTTGTGGCGAATGGCGACACCGTCGTCATCGAGCCGGACGATGCGGCCTTCGGTGATTGCCACTCGAAAGACGTAGCGTGCCAGATAGCGCAGCACGGCCTCGGCGCCGTCGCCCCAGGCCGTGCAATGGATGACCCAGGGCTTCCTCCAGTCCGCCTTGGGCAGGACGAGATCGGGCCGGCGTTTAGCCAGAGCCGCTCTCATCTTGGCCCGCACGAGGACTGCGAGCGGCCGGGTCGGGATCAGGAAGTTGTCGCGGGCGGGATGCCAGTCGCGACCGTCATCGGATACGCCGCCACCTGTGATGAGGCAATGCACGTGCGGGTGGTAGACGAGCTGCTGCGTCCAGGTGTGCAGCACCGCCATTACGCCGACAGTGCCGCCGACGTGGCGCCGGTCACGGGCCAGTTCGATGACGGCCTCCGCGGTCGCCTTCATGAGCGCGGCATAGCCGTCGCGCTGGTTGGCGCGCAGCACCTCACGCAGCTGCGCCGGCACGGTGACCGTGACGTGGAAATAGCGGCACGGCAGCATCTCGAGCTTGCGCGCCGAAAGCCAGCGTTCGGTCTGATCCTTATGGCATCTCGGGCAGCTGCGGTTCTTGCAGGAGTGGTAGGAGTAGACCTCTGTGCTGCAGTGATTGCAGCGCCACAGGTGCCCACCGAGCGCGTCCGTTCGGCAGGCCAGGATGTCGGCGATGGCACGCTGGTGCGAGGGCAGCACCGACGTGCCATGCTGCGACAGATAGTCGTCCGCGAACCGGCGGAAGACATCAGCGAGTGCGATCACGACAGGTCGTCGCGATCACAGATCGGTCATGAGCTTGTCGAGGGTGGCCTTGAGCGAGGCGCGTGTGGGCTCGGTCAGATGGAGATAGACAGCAGTCGTTGCGATGTTGACGTGGCCGAGCAGGATCTGCACCACGCGCGCCTCGGTGCCCTGCTCGAGAAGACGTGTTGCGTAGCTGTGGCGCAGTCCGTGGGGATTGACTTGTCGCTTGATGGCGGCGGCGCGGGTGGCGAGACGGAACGTGCGCCAGAGTGCGTTCTTGCTAACCGGCCCCGCACCGCTGCGATTGGGCGTGAGCCAACGCGGGTTGCGGTGGGTCAGCCACAGGCGGCGCAGTTTGACAAGCATTGGCTCAGGCAGCGGAACACGGCGCTCCTTATTGCCTTTGCCGATGATCCGCAGCACTCCCTTGGTGTTATCAATATCGCCGACCTCAACCTTCGCCGCCTCGCCGATGCGCAGGCCACAGGCATACATTAGTTGAAAGCAGGTCCTGTGGACCGGATTGCGCACCGCAGCCAAGATGGCGCAGACCTCGACATGGGAGAGCACAATCGGCAGGCGCTGCTTCCTCGGTGCGCGAACGCGTTTTTTTGGGAGAACAGCGGCCAATCGCGGTCGAGGGTCCGCGAATAAAGAAAGCGGATCCCGCCGTGATTGGTTTTGAAGGTACCACGCGCGACACCGCGCTCATCCCGCAGATTTAGGAGATAGGTGCGAACCTCCTCCTCGCTGAGCACCTCGGGCGAGCGCATGTAGTGCGCCGCGAGCCGGCGGATTGCCTGGATGTACACGTCCTGGGTCCGCTTGGCGAAACCGGCAAGCCGCATGTCATCGATCATACGCTGACGCAACGGGGTCATGGTCATTCTCCGTTCAGGTTCAAATTCCAGGAGCTCTGTCCTGGCGCCCCGTCGAGATACACCAGCCCGCAGCCTTCGACGAACCCACCCCCTACGGCGAAGCCGTTCAGTCCAACTGCT
>DATMUN010000619.1:0-2901 GCA_035563895.1 Occallatibacter sp.
ATTGTTGCCGACCGCCGCATCAATCACCCGAACGATGTTCTGCGCGTAGGCGAAGTGGTCAAGGCGCAGGTGCTCGCCATCGACCCCGTGAAGCGGCAGGTCAAGCTCAGCATGAAGCAGCTGATCCCGACCAGCCTCGACGAGTTCATCGCCGAACACAAGATTGGAGACACCGTCTCGGGCCGTGTTGTAGAGGTTGCCGGAGCCAGCGCTACGGTGGAACTCGGTGAAGGCGTGCGTGCCGCATGCTCGGCAGCGGCTAAATCCGTCGCACCCGCTGCTAACGAGACACCATCTATGCCAAAGGCCGATCTCTCGTCGCTGACCTCGATGCTGCAGGCGCGCTGGAAGGGCAACACTCCTGCAGCCGCTAGCGGCCCGGAGCCTTTGAATGCAGGCCAGGTGCGCAGCTTCCGCATCACGCGGCTCGATGCAGACAGCAAGACGATCGAAGTCGAGATCGCCTAAGCGTTACAGGTAGGTTTCATCGACGTAGCACCAGCGCCAGTCTTCGCCACGTTCGGCAGACTGGATCAGTGGGTGCTGCGTCGAATGGTAGTGCGCGCGTGCATGGCGATTCGGCGAGGAGTCGCAACAGCCGACGTGGCCGCACTCAAGGCACATCCGCAGATGCACCCACGTGCCGCCGATCTTCAGGCACTCCTCGCAGCCCTTGCTGTGCGGCTTCACATTCTTGATGTGCTCTTTCGCGTGCGTACACTGCGTAGCCATAAGAAAGCCTCCAGGGGAAGTGGACTCGCTTACACCACCTTATACTGCGCCGCCAGCGTACGGAATGACGCAACCTGCCCGGCGATCCATGCACTGTCCCGCCCAAGCTCTTTCGCCATCAGGCGGGCTACAGGCCCAGCCATTGCGATGCAGGCGGCAGCGTTAAGGAACAGCGCACGGGTGTGCCGCGCAAGAACATCCTCGACGGTTCGCGCCATTTCATTTCGTGCGGCCCACACAACCTCCGCAGCAATATAAGGCAAATCAGAATGGAGCTTATCGCTCAATTCTTCGCGCTGTGCCAACTCCTGGATAGCTTCGGCATCCGAGCCATATACCGCAAGACTGCCAAAGGCCTCAGCATCTTCCGCGTAGCCGTGAATGCGCAGATCGCGCGTGGTGCAGAGCTGCTCATGCAGCTTGCCCAGCGTGATGGCGTGATCCACGCAGTCTTCCGCCATGTGGCGATATGTCGTCCACTTGCCGCCGGTGATCGTTAGCAGTCCAGTTGGATCGACGTGGATTACATGGTCGCGCGAGAGCGCAGATGTCTTGCCTTCGCCCTTCACCAGCGGGCGCAGGCCCGCAAAGACGGCGAGCACATCCGCACGCGTTGGCTGATGCGTCAGAAAGCGGCCTGCGGTTTCCAGGATGAACTCAATCTCTTCGTCAAGCGGCTTTGGTTCAAGGCTCGGCCCATCCAGCGGCGTGTCTGTGGTGCCAGCCACCGCATGATCGTGCCACGGAATAACGAACAAGACTCGTCCATCGCTCGTCCGAGGAACCATGAGCGCTGTGTCGCTTTTGAGGAACGAGCGGTCAAAGACGAGATGGATACCCTGGCTCGTCACAACGAGTGTCTCCGCATTCTCGTCTGCCATGCGGCGAATCGAGTCGGTGAAGACTCCGGTGGCATTCACCACAACGCGAGCATTGATCTTGAACGTCTCCCCAGTCTCTTCGTCGCGCGCCGTCAGCCCGTTGATGTAGCCATCGTTATCCTGCAACATCCCCGTCACAGGGCAGTAGTTCAAGAGAGCCGCACCGTGATCGGCAGCAGTCATCGCCAGATGGATGAGCAAGCGCGCGTCGTCGAATTGCCCGTCGTAGTAAATGACGCCGCCGCGCAACTCCTCCGGCTCCAGAGTCGGCAATAGTTCGAGCGTCTCTTCTTTGCTGAGAAGCTTGGATGCGCCGAACCCGTACTTGCCCGCCAGCATGTCATAGAGCTTGAGTCCAATGCCGTAAAACGGCGCCTCCCACCACGAATAGTTCGGAACGACGAATGCAAGATCATGCACCAGATGCGGAGCGTTCTGCCGCATCAGTCCGCGCTCCTTCAGCGCCGACATCACCAGCGACACGTTGCCCTGCTCCAGATAGCGCACACCTCCGTGCACAAGTTTCGTGCTGCGGCTGCTGGTGCCTTTGCCGAAGTCGTGTGCCTCCAACAGGATCGTCTTGTAGCCCCGCGCAGCCGCATCCACCGCCACGCCCATTCCCGTTGCGCCGCCGCCAACAATCGCGATATCCCAGGGCTCCTGCTGCGTAGCCTGCTCGCGCACACGGCGTATCATCTCGTCTCTCTGCATCACGTGCTCCGTTACTCTGTCCAATTGCGTGCGCGGTCTACGGCCTTCTGCCACTGGGCCCGCCGCGCAGTTCGTTCTTCAGCACTCATTCGCGGCTCAAACCGCACATCGCTGCTCCGTCCAGCGCGCAGTTCCTGTGCGGATGACCAGAAGCCCGTTGCAAGGCCGGCAAGGTATGCAGCGCCCAGTGCCGTTGTTTCTGTCACGCGCGGCCGCACCACGGGAACGCCCAGCACGTCAGCCTGAAACTGCATAAGCAGGTCGTTGACGGCGGCACCGCCATCTACCCGCAACGCGCCAAGCGGAGCCGATGTCTCGCCCTGCACCGCGTCCAGCACGTCTGCCACCTGAAACGCAATGCTCTCCAGCGCAGCGCGCGCAATGTGGCCCGGGCCGGTGTCGCGGCGCAGGCCAACCATCAGCCCAGCAGCGTGCGGATCCCAGTGCGGCGCGCCAAGGCCCACAAACGCCGGAACGAGAACCACGCCGCCCGCGTCGGGCACGCTCGCCGCCAGTGCCTCCACGTCAGACGAAGCCGCAATTAGCTTGAGGTTGTCGCGCAGCCACTGCACTACAG
>DATMUN010000620.1:0-2114 GCA_035563895.1 Occallatibacter sp.
CGTGTCGCTATCTCCGGTGTCCGCCGCATCACGCGCACCAGCGTCAACCCAGCCAGGTTCGCGCACGCAATCAGCAGAATGAACCCCGCCGACAACTGCAGCGCCAGTACCCGCGGCTTCAGTTCGCTGGCCTGTCCCTGCTGCAGCGGAACACTCTTGTAGCGGATGTGCGCACTTTTGTTTTGTGCTGCAAAACGTGCAATCTGTTGGGCCCACGCACGATTCAACTCCGCATCCGCCTGCTGCCAGCTCGCGCCAGGCTTCAACCGTGTAATCACGCCAAAGTTGCTGCCTTCGCCCTCGCCATCGCGCGTCGGCTGCAGTGGCGTGTACAGGTCGGCATTCAGCGGCGTGGCTGCGTCATTGGGCAGCACGCCCACCACGGTGTACGTCTCGCTCTTCAGCCGGACCGCCTTGCCGACGATGCCGCGATCCGCGCCAAACACCGTGCGCCACAGGCCGTTGCTCAGCACCACTGCCAGCGGTCCCTTGGGCCGGTCCTCTTCCGCGGTGAATCCCCGTCCCAGCGCCAGCCGCAGGCCCAGCACGTCGAAGAACTTCGCAGACACACGCCCGTCGTGCACGTAGCGAACCGTCGAGTCTGTGCGCAGGTTCAAGCCGCTCGTGATCTCGGCATAGGTCGCAGCCGTCAGCGAGGGCACGTTATCCCGCAGCCCCTCCCACTGCGCGCCGTCAATGTCGTCGCGCCCGTTGTAGGGCTTCGCCCCGTTGATCTCGGTGAAGATGGTCCCCATTCGGCCCGGCTCGGGGTAGGGCAGCGGCCGCACCAGCAGCGCATTCACAATCGAGAAGATCGCCGTGTTCGCGCCGATCGCCAGTGCCAGCGTCACAATCACCGTCGCCGTAAAGCCCGGGTTCCGCCTCAGCTGCCGCACCGCCAGTATCAGATTCCTCACCGCTCCGCCCATCGTTCATAGCCTCCGGGAAAGATTCCGCATACACGCCCGCCGAGCGGCAGGCTTCTACATATCCCTGCATTCCACACGCCAAAGCCGCACCCTTGCTTTTCTTGCACTTGGCGCAACACGCGCTCAGCCCACCTGTTCGCAATCGAACGATTCTGTCCGACCGTGAACGCCTGCAATCGATCTACGTTGCCGGACCGCAGGCAGTTCCGCCGCACGCCAGCCAAGTCTTATGCTCAACCACCACCGCCCCGCGAGCGGAGAGCGAGCCTCCGCCGCACGCCGCGCCCCACTGTGGCACTCTGGAACTTCGGAGGTTTTTCCGCATGTCCACGCCCGCCCTCGATCCCGCCGCCCTCACCCCCAACCCGCACGTGTGGGAATCCGGCGGCGCTGACTCGCCTGAAGCGCTCACCGCCTGGGTCTCGGCCCGCCTCGCCGCGCACGAGGCCGTTCTTGCCGCGCTGCTCGTCGTCGAGGGCCCACGCACGCCCGCAAACTCCCTCCGCCTCTACGACGCAGCCATCGAGCAGCTCAACCTCGCCGGCGCGCAGACCGGAGTGCTCAACTCCGTCGCCGCCTCCAGCGCCGTCCGCGATCAGGCCCAGCTCGAAGCCCAGCGCGTCGCCATGGCCGGCAGCGCCCTCAGCCTCAACCGCGCCGTCTACGACGCCCTCGCCGCCATCGACCTCACCGGCGCCTCGCCCGCCACCAGGCACTACGTCGAGCGCACCCTCCTCGGCTACCGCCTCTCCGGCGTCGACAAAGACCAGGCCACGCGCGACCGCTTGCAGGCCCTCCACGAGCAAGCCACCCGCATCTCACTGGAGTTCTCCCGCAACATCCAGGAAGGCGCCAAGACCATCGAAGCCACACCAGCCGAGCTCACCGGCCTGCCCGAGGACTACATCGCGCGTCACCCCGCCAACGCCGAGGGCAAGGTCACGCTCTCTACCGACCAGCCCGACATGCAGCCCGTCATGACCTTCGCCGAGAGCCCAGCCATCCGCGAACGCATGTTCCTCGCCTACAACACGCGCGCTTATCCCGCCAACCGCGACCTGCTCCTCCAGCTCCTCTCCACGCGGCAGGAGGTCGCCACCGTCCTCGGCTTCCGCAGCTGGGCCGACCTCGCCACAGCCGACCAGATGATGGGCTCCGCCGCCAACGTCCGCACCTTCCTCGCCA
>DATMUN010000621.1:0-2829 GCA_035563895.1 Occallatibacter sp.
GATTTCCAGCCGGGTAGTTATGGATTCCGTCCGAAGAGAAGCGCGACCGAGGCACTGGAGGCCATACGCGTAGCGGGCAACCAGGGCTACAACTTTGTCGTCGATGCAGACATTCAAGGCTACTTTGACAACATCCAAAAAGGAACCTTGCTGGAGTTGGTCAAGGAGCGGATCTCGGACCGTAGGGTATTGAAATTAATTCGCCAATGGTTGGATGCCGGAGTGATGGAGGACGGCACGGTGAGAGAAACGCTAGCGGGAACGCCGCAAGGCGGAGTGTCCACGCCTCGTACGCAAAAGGCAATTTCCAGTTTGAAAGAACAGTTGCGGAGTGGCGAGAAAGGTATTCCTTGCTTGATCTTCGTCGTAAATCGTAATACATTTATGTCAAATGAGCCGTTCGACAAAGATGGAGAAGGCTCGCCAGCTGAATGCCGCTCGCGGCTTGTTGCAGCGTCAAATCGCGCTTCCCGAAGCAGTTCGTCGGTTGTCGCGCGAGTTCGACTTGTCAGAGCGCCAAGCATATCGCTACCTGCAAGAAGCCTCTCAACTCGGTCGACCGATCGAAGTTCCCGAAGCCACTGTGCCAATTACCTTGAAGCTTCCGCCGCGAACCGTGGAGCTGCTGCGCAAATACGCCAGGAGCAGTGGTCTGACCATTGGAGCGATCGTAGCCAGCGCATTAAATGCATTTCTGCGCGCTCTAAGAAGGCATGGCTGAACCGCGTCAAAATCGCGGCCCATTTCAAATTCAAGTCTCTTATTTGTTTGATCGCCTACTCGAGCCGAAACTCGCGCAGGCTTACGAGCTGCTGGTGCCATGTCGCGAGCACCCCGTCGGGGTGAAGGAGTTCGACGATGAAGATGGCGGCAATCTACGCAAGAGTGTCGTCCGAGCAGCAACGCGAGGAGAACACGATCGCGAGCCAGACGGCATCGCTGATCGAGTTCGCCAAGAGCCACGATCTGGAGGTACCCAAAGAGTGGGTGTTCGAAGATGAAGGCTACAGTGGAGCCACGCTGGAGCGGCCAGGCTTGGAGCGCGTGCGAGACCTCGCCGCTGAAGGGCAGATCCAAGTGGTGCTCGGGTATTCCCCTGACCGCTTGAGCCGCAAGTATGCGTACCAGATTCTGTTGATCGAGGAGTTCACCCGCCACGGAGTCGAGACGGTGTTCGTGAAGTCGCCGCAAGGCGACAGCGCGGAAGATCAACTTCTTGTGCAGTTCCAAGGCATGATCGCTGAATATGAACGAGCGCAGATCCTGGAACGTTCGCGTCGCGGTAAACGACACCGAGCGCAAGCCGGTGAGGTGAGCGTAATGAGCGGCGCTCCTTATGGATACCGTTACATCCGTAAGACTGACGAGGTGCCTGCCGCGTATGTTGTCGATGAAGCCGAGGCCGGTGTAGTACGGCGCGTCTATCAGATGTACACCATCGAGGGACTCAGCATCGGGGAGATCACGCGTCAGCTTAACAGCGAAGGCATTCCGGCTCGCAGAGCAAGCCGCTGGGAACGCTCGGTCGTGTGGGGCGTCCTGCGCAACCCTGCCTATCGCGGCGTCGCCTGCTTCGGTAAGACCCGCATCTCTGCGCGCACACGCGTTATGCGCCCACAGCGTCGACGGGGTACAACTACGCCCAGCACCACAGCAGGCCACCAACGCCCTCAGGAAGAATGGATCGAGATCCCCGTGCCCGCCTTGGTGACGGAAGAAAGCTTTGCCCGTGCCCAAGAGCTGCTGTACCAGAACAAGATACGATCGCGCCGGCGCACCATCGCGCCAAGTGTTGTGCAGGGGCTGGTCAGCTGTGCGAAGTGTGGTTACGCCCTGTCGCGAACCTCGACGAAAACCAGCGCACGTAAGATTCACTACTACAAATGCATTGGATCCGATAGCTGGAGAAAACTCGGCGGACCGGTTTGCGATAACAACCGCTTCATCCGACAAGAACTCCTCGATCAGATCGTCTGGGGTGAGGTGATCCGCCTTCTGGAAGAACCTGCTTTGATACACCAGGAACTTGATCGTCGGCTGGAAGCAGCACGTACTTCCGATCCAACCGCAAAACGTGAGCAGAGTCTGCAGAGGGAGTTGACCCATGTTGGCAAAGGTATCGAACGACTTCTCACCGCCTATCAGGAAGGACTCTTGTCGCTTGAGCAGTTGCGTGAACGTATGCCTGCACTGCGTCATCGCCAACAGACACTCAGCGCTGAGCTGCAGGCGATTACCGACCAGACTAATGATCGCGTCGCATTCCTGCGCTTGGCAGAGACTCTCACAGCATTCCTTGCTCACTTGCGCAGCGCGGCGGAAACGCTTAGTGTCATTGAACGCCAGAAAATCGTGCGACTCCTGGTTAAAGACGTTCTGGTTGGCAAGGACATCATCACCATTCGTCACAGCGTTCCGATCCCTTCAGGTTTGCCCCAAAACGGAGGATCCGACGACCCAAACGGTCAAAATTACCTTTTGTGTAAGCGGCGTGGTCACTCCGCCTTGCGGTGTTCCCGCTAGCGTTTCTCTCACCGTGCCGTCCTCCATCACACCGGCATCCAACCATTGGCGAATTAATTTCAATACCCTACGGTCCGAGATCCGCTCCTTGACCAACTCCAGCAAGGTTCCTTTTTGGATGTTGTAGTGGGTAGGGACGGGTCTCGCGACTAGAGCGCTTGTGCCCGTCGCCGAGTAGGCCCGGGGAATTTCACCCCGAGCCCCTCACGGATCCGGACGTGAATCTCTCGACTCATCCGGCTCGTGCCACCCAGTGAAGGCTGCCGCCTTCCATCAAAAACCAGGAGTTCCTCCGGTTGCCCGTTG
>DATMUN010000622.1:0-2541 GCA_035563895.1 Occallatibacter sp.
GCGGTTTCAATCAGCAGCATGGCTGCCTATGGTATGCCGAACGCGCTGCCCCGTCCGGGCTTCCCGGATGAGCATCGCTGGCAGATCAGCGACATCTACTCGAAGACCTTTGGCAAGAGCACACTGAAGGCCGGAGTGGACCTGAACTTCATCGACGAGTTGGCCGTCAATCTGTTCCAGGGCGGCGGCATCTACAGCTACTCGCCGGGCACGGCCACTGGCGCCTTCGCGAACTGGGTGCAGGACGTGTATGGCGCGAACGGCGGCAAGCACTACACCAGCTTCACGCAGGTTCACGACCCGATCACGGGTGTTGGTAAAGACGAAGCGTGGCAGAAGGTGATCAGCGGATTTGTCGATGAGCGCTACAAGGTGAGCCCGAAGTTCCAGGTCTCGGCCGGTGTGCGCTATGACGTGCAACTGTTCCCGCAGCCGCCGAAGCCGAACACTACCAGCGATCTTGCAACGCTCTACACTTCGACGATTCACATCAGCAAGGGGCAGGTCCAGCCGCGTGTCGGCTTCAACTGGAATCCGCGGCCGAACACCGTGGTGCGCGGCGGCTACGGCACGTTCTACGGCCTGACGCAGGCCTCTACCTACTACACGGCGCGTGTGGAGAACGGCGTCTACCAGCAGCAGTACAACGCTACACCGAGCACGTCGTGGGCTCCGTCGAGCCTGGGCGTGCTGTTCACGCCTCCTGGACCGGCGCTACAGGCTCCGTTCGATGGCGCAGTGACGCCGACGGTGCAGAACACCGGCGCTTCGCTGGCTCCGCTGGCGGCGCGCGGCCTGAGCCCGAAGTTCAGCAATCCTTACTCCCACTCGATTGACCTCGCGGTTGACCAGGAACTTCCCGGCCACATCGCGCTGTCGCTCGGCTACGTGGGCAACCGCGGCATGCGGCTGCCGCGCTTTATCGACACCAACGTGCAGGTGGCCACTGCGACGCACACCTACGACATACTCGACAAGTCAGGCAACACGCTGAAGACGATCACGGTGCCGTGGTACACGCAGCGTGTGACCTACGCAACGGCCAGCCTGCTCACCGGCTTCTCTGACATGAACACCTGGTATCACTCCATGGTTGTGTCCATCAAGAAGCCCATGAGCCACGGCCTCCAGGTGCTCACCAACTACACCTGGGGCAAGACCATGGACGAGGGTGAAGTGGGAGGCGTGAGCGGCACCTTCAACGGAACCGACGTGCCGATCGACCCGGCGAACTACAAGGCCGAGTACTCGCGCGGCGACCTGAGCATGAAGAACCGCTTCACGGGGTCGCTGGTATGGGCTCCCACGGTGAAGACCGGCAACAGCCTGCTGACCTACGTCGCGCAGGGCTGGGCTCTCTCCGGCACCTTCACGGCGCAGACCGGATTCCCGGTGACGGGCATGATGAGCAACTATCCGACGAGCGCACTGACCGGAACCGGTATCTCCGGCAACGGCGGCATCACGGGCGCCTCTGTGAGCTGGCTGAACTCGGCAACCGCAGTGCGTGTGCCGCAGCTTCCGCGTAACTACTTCGCGGGCCCCGGAATGCGCAACGTGGATGCGCGTCTGGCACGCGACTTCGCAATCACGGAGAAGACCAAGCTGCAGTTCTACGTGGAAGCCTTCAACCTGATGAACCACACCAACCGCCTGAGCGTGTACACCAAGTACTCGACCTTTGTTGCCAACGGCAGCGGTCTGTGCGCGGGACACACTGACAACGGTTGCATCGTGCCTTACACGGGCACATCGGACTACCTGGGCGTGACTTCATCGACGAGCGGCGTGCTGAATGGCGCTCGTCAGGTGCAGTTCTCGTCGAAGTTCATCTTCTAACCTCGCGTATCTGCGCACTGCAGGGCATGGCGGCTTCGGCTGCCATGCCCTTTCTCTTTTGGCGCGTGGCCGCAGGCGGTAGGATGACGGAATGAGATTGAGTGGAGAGAGCGCGGTGAAGTATCTGGCGTGGAAGAGTGTGGCGTGCATGACGATGGCAATGGCGACACTGGGGGTTGCGGCGCAGCAGCCTGCCCACAAGTGGGCGATTGTGGTGCATGGCGGCGCGGGTGTGATTGAGCGCGCGCACATGAGCGCGCAGACCGAGGCTGACTATCGCGCGAGCATGGCCGAGGCGCTGAAGGCGGGCGCGGACGTGCTGGATCGTGGCGGTTCGTCGCTGGATGCGATCGAGGCAGTGATAAAGATCCTCGAGGACAATCCGCTGTTCAATGCTGGGCGTGGTGCGGTGTTCACGGCCGAGGGCAAGAACGAGTTGGACGCGGCGATGATGGATGGCTCGACGTTGAAGGCTGGAGCTGTGGCTGGCGTGACGCGGACGCGGCATCCGATCAGCTTGGCGCGCGCGGTGATGGAGAAGTCGCAGCACGTGATGCTGATCGGCCCAGGGGCGGACGCCTTTGCAGCGCAGGTGGGACTGGAGCAAGTGGACCCGAGTTTCTTCTTTACCGAGCGGCGGTGGCAGGGGTTGGTGAAGGAGTTGAAGGAGCAGGAGCTGCCGATTCCGCCGCGGCCTGCGGG
>DATMUN010000623.1:0-6477 GCA_035563895.1 Occallatibacter sp.
TTCGCCGCAAACGCCTGCCTCCCGTTCACCCACGTCCCCACCGTATCCTGCCCCGTCGCATACAGCGTTGCGCGCTTCACAGCCTTCGGCAGATTCACCGACGCGCGAAACGCATACTTCTGCGTCTCTCCGGCAGTCTTCGGCGGCGCTTGAGAGTCCGGGCACGCAATCCACTTAGCCGTCGCATGCCGCACGGCCGATTCCTCTGTAGTCTCGTATCCGATCCAGTCAGCCTTCCACTCCTGCGGCCGCATCAGGCCGGTCTCCCACCAGCTAGGCTGGCTCGCAGCGTATGCCTTGCCGTCACCGCCCCACACCGTCACGCGCCACCAGTAGCGTGTACTGGCCTGCAACGCGGGCCCCGCATACCGCACGTTGAGCGAGCCGTTCCCTGCGATCCTTCCGCTGTCCCAAATGTCTGCCCGGCCCGCGGTCAGCGCCGCTTCGCTGCGCGCCACCTGCACCTGGTACGCGGTCTGCCTCGCGCCTCGCGCCGTATCACTCAGCTGCCATGAAAAACTCGGCGCCGGGTCGTCAATCCCCAGCGGCGCGGTCAGATTGTCGATCTGTAGCCGTACCGGCCCCTGTGCGGAACCTGCAACCGCCATTACGCCGCCAAACACAGCTATCGCAAGCGTCTTCGCTCCCAACCAACGCATCGTCTCTCTCCATGGCCGGCGCAGAGCGCCTTTACCTTTTGAAATCATTTCCGTGGGCAAATCTATGCAAGGCACCGCCCCCTTGTCAAAGCTGTTTTCAGCGCTCAATTTTTCTTGCACCAGGCCATTACACTGGCACCATGGCACTCCGCCTTTTCGCCGCCACTACCAGCCAGGGAAAACTCCGCGACTTCCGCACTGCAGCCACCGCCCATAACATCTCCATAGATCCCCTGCCAGGCCTCGGCGAGATCGCCGTGCCAGCCGAAGACGGAGAAACCTTCACCTCCAACGCCACACTCAAGGCCCTCTATTACTCCCACTTTGCTCCCGGTGAGATCGTCATCGCCGACGACTCCGGCCTCGAAGTTGACGCGCTCAACGGCGATCCCGGCGTCCGCTCCGCACGCTTTGCCGCCGATCATGGTCTCATCGACTCCCCCGACGCCAACGACAACACCGATGTCTGGAACAACATGCTCCTCCTGCAGAAGCTCGCCGGCATCCCACCCGAACAGCGCACCGCCCGCTACCGCTGCGTTCTCGTCGCCGCCCGCGACGGCCGTCCCCTCTACGCCGCAGACGGCTCCGTCGAGGGAATCATCCTCGCCGCGCCGCGCGGCACCGGCGGATTCGGCTACGACCCCCTCTTCTATCTCCCGCCGTTACAGCAAACCATGGCCGAAATTGACCTCGAAACCAAGCACTCCCTCAGCCATCGCGGCCGCGCCTTTGTAGCACTGCTTCCGCATCTTCTCTCATAGAACTACAAGCCGTATTGACCACGTCGAATTCCACGCCCCGTCGCCTTGACGGTCGTAGGATGCGCCTCCAATAATTCGATTTGAGATAAGCCCTTATCCCTCATCGCGAAACGCGATCGAGATCTATACCGAGCACCAGGAGCTGCTATTTCCATGGCATCCGTTCAACAACCTTCTACGCCCTCGCTCCGTCCGGGGGTTCAGCCTCTTCGCGCCGGTGAAGGTACGAGCTTCCTCTGGCGCAAGCTCCACTCCCTTCTGGGAATCGTTCCCATCGGTGCCTTCCTCATCGAGCACTTGCTTTCAAACTTCGAGGCCACCAAGGGCGCCATCGCGTACGGTGAGCAGGTTCGCTTCCTCAACAGCCTGCCGATGGTTCGTGTACTGGAGTGGGCCTTCATCTTCCTGCCCATCCTCTATCACGGCCTCTACGGCGTCTACATCTGGCTGCGCGGTAAGTCGAACATCGTCTACTACCCCTTCGCCGGCAACTGGATGTACGTCGCTCAGCGCTACACTGGCCTTATCGCCGTCGTCTACATCGGCTACCACGTAGCCACACAGCGATTCATGGGCGTCAGCCTGCCGGAGAACCCTGCCTACTCCTTCGCCAAGGTTCACAACGAACTGACCAATCCCCTCATCCTGGCTTTCTATATCGTTGCCATGATCGCCATCTGCTGGCACTTCGCCTACGGCGTGTGGCTCTTCGCAGCCAAATGGGGCATCACCCCCGGCGTCACCGCCCGCAAGCGCTTTGGCTACGTCTGCCTCGCGCTCGGCGTGCTCCTCGCCGGCCTTGGCATCGTAAGCATCTTCGCCTTCATTGGACCCGCTGCAGCGGCACAGGCCGCGCTAGCGCACTGAGCAGACTAGTAGCTAGGAGCTAGCAGCTAGAAGCTGCTCTTCCGAAAGGATTCGAACGAAAATGGCAGCACCGAAAATCATCGTAGTAGGCGGCGGACTGGCCGGGCTTGCGGCCGTAATCAAGATCGCCGAGGCAGGCGGCACCGTCGACCTGTTTTCCATCGTCCCGGTCAAGCGCTCGCACTCCGTCTGCGCGCAGGGAGGCATCAACGCGGCAAAGAACCTGAAGGGCGAAGGCGACACCACCGACAAGCACTTCGACGACACCATCTACGGCGGCGACTTCCTCGCCAATCAGACCCCCGTCAAGGCCATGTGCGAGGCCGCGCCCGGCATCATCGACCTGCTCGACCGCATGGGCGTGCCCTTTAATCGCACGCCTGAGGGTCTCCTCGACTTCCGCCGCTTCGGCGGCACGCTCTACCACCGCACCGCCTTCGCCGGAGCCACCACCGGCCAGCAGCTTCTCTACGCGCTCGATGAGCAGGTGCGCCGTTACGAGGCCGCCGGCCACGTGAACAAGTACGAGGGCTGGGAGTTTCTCTCCGCCGTGCTCGATTCCAAGGGTGTCGCTCGCGGTATCACCGCTCTCAACCTCCGCACCATGGAGCTGCGCTCGTTCCAGGCTGACGCTATCATCCTCGCCACCGGCGGCGTGGGCGCCATCTTCGGCAAGAGCACCAACTCCGTCGTCTGCACCGGCTCCGCGCAGTCGGCCATCTTCCAGCAGGGTGCCTACTACGCCAACGGCGAGTTCATCCAGGTGCATCCCACCGCCATCCCTGGCGAAGACAAGCTGCGCCTCATGTCCGAGTCGGCTCGTGGAGAAGGCGGCCGCGTCTGGGTTCCGCGCATCGTCGGCGACAAGCGCCCCATCAAGCAGATTCCCGAGTCCGACCGCTTTTACTTCCTCGAAGAGTGGTATCCCAAGTACGGCAACCTCGTTCCGCGCGACATCGCTACCCGCGCCATCCACAAGGTCGTCTACGAGCATCATCTCGGCATCGACGGCCAGCCGATGGTCTATCTCGACCTGACACACATCGATCGCGAGACCCTCAACCGCAAGCTCGGCGGCATCCTCGAAATCTACGAGAAGTTCGTCGGCGTCGATCCGCACGAAGAGCCGATGAAGATCTTCCCGGGCATGCACTACACCATGGGCGGCCTCTGGGTCGACTTCGACCAGATGACCAACATCCCCGGCATCTTCGCCGCCGGTGAGTGCGAGTACCAGTACCACGGCGCCAATCGCCTCGGCGCAAACTCGCTCGTCAGCTGTATCTTCGGTGGCTTCCGCTCCGGCCCCAACGCACTGGCCTATGCCAAGAGCCTTCCCGCAGCCGAGGGCGACGGAGGTCACGCAGCCGAACTCCAGCGCCAGACCGAGCTCAACAACAAGCTGCTCAACAACGAGGGCACCGAGAATCCCTTCCGCCTCTGGCGCGAGCTCGGCGACACCATGTCGAAGCACGCCACCGTCGTCCGCTACAACAAGGGCCTCAAGGAAGCCGACGAAAAGATCGTCGAGCTGCAGGAGCGCTTCAAGAAAGTCAACCTGAGCGACAAGAGCCAGTGGGCTAACACCTCATTCGCCTTCGCTCGCCAGCTTGGCAACATGCTTGAACTCGCCCGCGTCATCGCAGGCGGCGCAGCCCTGCGCGACGAGTCGCGCGGCGCACACTACAAGCCGGACTTCCCCGATCGCAACGACGAGAAGTTCCTGAAGACTACAAAGGCCAGCTTCACCGGCCAGCTCTCCGGACCGCGCTTTGAGTTCGAAGAGGTCGATATCCAGCACATCAAGCCGCGCCCGCGCCGTTACGACGCCGCGAAATAGCCCAGGGAGAATACGGAGAAATGGCAGAGAAGACGGTCCTCATTGAAATCAAGCGCCAGGCCAGCCCTGACGCGCCCGCCGTGTGGGAGCGATTCGAGCTCCCCTGGCGCTCCGGCATGAACGTAATCTCCGCCATGATGGAGATCGCGACAAACCCTGTCACGGCCGACGGCAAACCCACCACGCCCGTCACCTATGACTCCAACTGTCTCGAGGAGATCTGCGGCTCCTGCGCCATGCGCATCAACGGCAAAGCGCGCATGGCTTGCTCGGCCCTCGTCGATAACCTCGAGCAGCCCATCAAGGTCGAGCCGCTCTCGAAGTTCCCCCTCGTGCGCGACCTCCAGGTCGATCGCTCCGTGCTCTTTGAGAACCTCAAGCGCGTACAGGCCTGGGTCCCCGTCGACGGCACCTACGACCTCGGCTCCGGCCCGCGCGTCTTCCCGCAGCAGCAGGAAGCCAACTACCCCCTCTCCAACTGCATCTCCTGCACCTGCTGCATGGAGGTCTGTCCGCAGTTCAACGAGGACACAGGCTTCGTCGGCGCAGCCACCATTGCGCAGGTCAAGCTCTTCAACAACCACCCCACCGGCAAGGTCTTCAAGGAAGAACGCCTGCGCGCTCTCGCCGGCGACGGTGGCGTGCAGGAGTGCGGTTACGCGCAGAACTGCGTCGAGGTCTGCCCCAAGCAGATCCCGCTCACAACCGCTATCTCCGACATCAGCCGCGATGTCACCATCCAGAAGCTCAAGGACCTGGTCCGCGGCTAGCTTGGTCTCACTACAACGGGCCGCGTGCACACCATGCGCGCGGCCTTTTTCCATGCACCTTTTGTTACGATTGAAGGTGTCTTACACGAGGTGATTTCCTTGTCCGATTTTTCCCCTGTTCCCCTTACGCTTGAAGGCTCCGCAGTCCTCCATCAGTTCTTCCGTTTCGACTGGGCCCGCTGGCGCAAGACCTCTGAGGCGGACCGCATTCGCATCGCCGATGTGGCAGTCGCCACACTTCGCAAGCTCGAGCGCTCTGAACCTGGTAAGTCCGTGCAGACCGCTCTCTTCTCCGAGCTCGGCCACAAGGGTGACCTCATCCTCGTTCACTTCCGCTCGAACTTCGAAGAGCTGAACCAGGTCGAACTCGACCTCGCGCAGACCGAGCTCTACGACTATCTCGAGCTCAAGCACTCCTACGTCTCCGTCGTCGAGCTAGGTCTCTACGAGTCCAGCCGCAAAACGTGGGACGCAGCCGCCGCCAAGGGCCTCACGCCCAACACCCCCGAGTGGGATGCCGAGGTGAAGGCCTCCCTCGACCGCGCATCCAGCGCGATGGCTCCGCGCCTCTTTCCCGCCGTGCCCGACGCAAAGTACCTCTGCTTCTATCCCATGGACCGCCTGCGCGCCGAAGACAAAAACTGGTACACCGTGCCCTTCGCCGATCGCCAGCGCATGATGCACGACCACGGCATGATCGGCCGTCGCTACGGCGACGTCGTAAAGCAGATCATCACCGGCTCCATCGGCATGGACGACTGGGAGTGGGGCGTGGACCTCTTCGCCGAAGATCCCGTCGTCTTCAAGAAGCTCATCTACGAGATGCGCTTCGACGAAGTTAGCGCCGTCTACGGCCTCTTCGGCCAGTTCTTCCTCGCCATCCGCCTGCAGCTCGACAAGCTCCCCAGCTGGCTCAGCGGCACACTGTCGTAGCCCCAAATGATTCGGGTGCCCCCGGTCTCGATTCTGAGACCGGGGATAGCACGAAGCAAGGCACTCACAGGGGATCGTAATGCCTATCAAGAAAACGGCGTCAAAGAAACCTACCGCAAAGAGCACGAGCAAAGACCTCGCCCCTGAGCGCATCGCCGCTATCCTCAAGGGCCTCGACGAAGCCTACCCCGACGTCGAGTGCGCGCTCACCCACCGCTCACCGTGGGAGCTCCTCGTCGCAACAATCCTCTCCGCGCAGTGCACCGATGTCCGCGTAAACATGGTCACGCCCGCTCTCTTCAAACGCTTCCCCACGCCACAGGCCATGGCCAAAGCGAAGATCGAGGATCTCGAAGACCTGATCCGCACCACCGGCTTTTATCACAACAAGGCCAAGTCGATCCTCGGCGCAGCCAAGCGCATCAGTGAGGATTTCAAAGGCAAAGTCCCCGAGACACTCGACGAACTGATCACCGTCCCCGGTGCCGCACGCAAGACCGCCAACGTTGTCTTAGGTGTCTGCTTCGGCAAAGCCGAGGGCGTCGTCGTCGATACGCACGTCCTCCGCATCTCCCGCCGCCTCTCGCTCGCCAAAGGCGACACCCCGCAGAAAGTCGAGCAGGAGCTGATGAAGATTCTGCCGC
>DATMUN010000624.1:0-3709 GCA_035563895.1 Occallatibacter sp.
GAGCTGACAATGAACGCACGATGAAACTCTGCATCGTGGGCGCGTGCAAGGTCGCTGAGAAAGGTCGCGGTCCACGGACGGCAGTAGCGGCGATTCTGGGGCAGGCCGGGATTCACCACCAGACGGTCTGAGGCGGGCACCGGCACAAGTACACCTCGCGCGATGCGGTGGTTCAGGTCGTCGTCGTTTTCGATGCGCTCGAGGTTGTCGGCGTCGGTCTTCTCGTTCTGGCGCACGAGCGACTCCATGGAGCCGCGCAGAGGAGCCATAGCAACGATGGGCGCGTGCAGCGGGATAGAGCTTACGGCAGCTGGCGTGTCGGTCTGGGCCGTGGCCGCTCGCGCAACGACAGGACCGGCGGACGTATCCGCGGGCTGCGTGGCGCGTGTGCGATCTACTGCAACGGGGGCGGAGGCGACATCTTCAGCGCTGGAGTCTGCCTCACGCTTAGGTGCAGGTGCGGGTGGTGCGGCATGCGTTGCAAGCCCACGGTGGCTGCGCGTGCGCGACAGGCTTACGTTGCGGCGCAGTGTGCCGCGCTTGCGAGAGGTGCCAACAGCGGATGCCTTGCGGCTGCGCGAGCGCGCAGAAGACGCGGAGGAGCGCTTGCCTGCACGGGCAGGAGCGGCCTTGGTCTTCGTCTTTGTGTGAGAGGCTGTGGCGGCGGCCTTCTTGTGGACACGACTGGACGACGCAGCGAAGGTGGAGCCCGAGCCGGCTACAAAGATAGACAACGCAACTATAAAAACAGCAATCCGCATCGGCAATGGAGTGCGGAGAATCGTGAGCACTCTTAGTGTAGGACGCATGAACTGCAGATTCGAGTACCTCATCGGGTTCGGATTTGTCTGATAACTTGCGATTTGTCAGCTAAAACCAATGAAAAGGGCGTCCCCGGGGGGCGCCCTTTCTGTTTTGTTGAGCTGGAGTCTACTGCAGCAGCGTGGGCTCGTCGTCCCTGCTGGCTTCCTCGGGCGGGATGATGACGGCGGCTGCCACCTTGTCGTCATCCTCGAGGTTGAGCAGGCGAACACCCTGCGTGGCGCGGCCGGCGGCGCGCACCTGCTTGGTGTCGATGCGGATGATCTTGCCCCACTGGCTGATGACCATAAGCTCGCTGGTTTCGTTGACGAGAAGGATCGACGCGGTCTTGCCGACCTTGGGCGTGGCCTTGAGGTTGTTGACGCCCTGCGCACCGCGTGCCGTTAGACGATATTCGTCCACATCGGTGCGCTTGCCGAAGCCGCTCTCAGTAACGGTGAGAATGAGCGACTGCGTGACGCAGAGTTTTTCGTCGAGCTGCTTGAGCGCCTTTTCGGCGTCGTCGACGGACTTCTCTGCGTTCTTTTCGGCGGACTTGAGCGCTTCGTCGTCAGGCGAGCCGTTGCGACGATCTTCGCGGGCCTTCTGCAGCGCGTCCTTTGCTTCGGTGTAGGTCTTGCGCAAAGCGACAAGCTTGTCGGTCAGGTTGCGATCCTTCGCGCACTGGTCGCGTTCGGCGTCGCGTGTCTCGTCGGAGTCTGTGATGGCGGCACCGATGAGGTAGTCGCCCTTCTTGAGCGTGATGCCCTTGTTGCCGGCGGCGTTGCGGCCCATGGGGCGCAGACCGATGCCGGAACGCTCGGGATCGTACTCCTCCTGGAAGCGGATGGCCATGCCTTCGCGCGTGGCGAGGAAGATGTTCTGCTTGCCGTTGGTGATGCCGGCAGTGACAAGGTCGTCTTCCTTGTCGATGGCGATGGCGATGATACCGCGCGCCATGACGTTGGAGAAGTCCTTGAGCGGGGTCTTCTTCACAATGCCGTTGCGCGTGGCGAAGAAGATGTACTTGCCTTCCTCTTCGAGGTTGCGTACCGGCAGAATGGTCCGCACGCTCTCGCCCGGCTGCAGGTTCAACAGGCTCTGCATGGACTTGCCCTTGCCAGCTGCACCCACGTCGGGAATCTCGTAGACCTTGAGCCAGTAGACGCGGCCCGTGTTGGTGAAGCAGAGCAGGAAGGCGTGCGTGGAGTCGACGATGAGCTGCGAGACGAAGTCTTCTTCGCGCGTCTTCATGCCGGTGCGGCCTGTGCCGCCGCGGCGCTGCTGGCGATAGATGGAGATCGGCGTGCGCTTGAGGTAACCCTGGTGCGAGACCGTGACGGCAACCTGCTCGTCGGCGATCAGGTCTTCCAGTTGCAGCTCGGCCGACTCGTCGATGAGCTCCGTGCGGCGTGCGTCACCGAATTTGTCGCGAACTTCTTCAAGCTCCTTGATAATGACCGCGCGCAGCTTCTTGTCGCTGGCAAGAATCTCTTCGTACTCGGCGATCTTCTTGCGAATCTCGGTGAGTTCGTTGAGGATCTCATCGACTGAGAGCTGGGTGAGGCGATAGAGCTGCAATTCGAGAATGTAATCGATCTGCCGGAGTGTGAGACCCTTTTCTTCGTGCGGCAGGCGCTCGCGGTCAAGATGGACGACGATGTCAGCACCTTTGGACCACGCGTACAAGTTGTCACGAGCTTCTGCACGTGAAGCAGATCCACGAATGATCCGAATCACGGCGTCCAGATTATCGAGCGCAATTTTATAGCCCTCAAATTGGTGCTCACGCTCGCGAGCCTTGCGCAACAGATAAACGGTGCGACGCTGCACCACGTCGATGCGGTGATCGATGAAGGCATGAATAGCCTGATCGAGCCCCAGTTCCTTCGGCTGGCCGTTGAGCACGGCCAGGAAGATCATGGAGAAGCTCTCTTGCAGCTGGGTATGTTTATAGAGCTGATTCAGCACGATCTCAGGCTGCGCGCCGCGCTTGAGCTCGATGACAATGCGCATGCCGTCGCGATCGGACTCGTCGCGCACGTCGCCGATCTCGTCGATGATCTTGTCGTTGACCAACTCGGCGATGCGCTCGATGAGCCTGGACTTGTTGACCTGGTAGGGAATCTCGGTGACGATGATCGCCTGACGCTCTTTGGTCAGGTTCTCTGTGGCCACCTTGGCGCGCATGATGAAGCGGCCTCGGCCGGTCTTGTAGGCGTTGACGATGCCCGCCTTGCCGTAGATATAGCCGCCTGTGGGGAAATCGGGGCCCTGCACGTGCTTGAGGACTTCGAGCAAGCCGCCGTGGGGATTCTTGACCAGAGCGATGGCGGCGTTGACGACCTCAGTGAGGTTGTGCGGCGGAATGTTGGTCGCCATGCCGACGGCGATGCCGTTGGAGCCGTTGACGATCAGGTTCGGAATGCGCGTGGGCACCACTGCGGGCTCGAGCGTGGACTCGTCGTAGTTGGGCACCATGTCAACGGTTTCCATCTCGATGTCCGCCAGCAGCTCACCGGCGATGCGCTGCATGCGGCACTCGGTGTAACGCATGGCGGCCGGCGGGTCTCCGTCGACCGAGCCGAAGTTGCCCTGACCATCGACGAGCGGATAGCGCAGCGAGAAGGGCTGAGCCATGCGGACCAGAGTGTCGTAGATTGCCGAGTCGCCGTGAGGGTGATAGACGCCCATGCACTGGCCGACAACCTTGGCGCACTTGGAAAACTTCTTGTTATGCTCCAGGCCCATTTCGCTGAGCGTGTACAGCACGCGGCGATGCACAGGCTTCAGGCCGTCGCGGGCGTCCGGCAGGGCGCGGCCGATGATGACCGACATCGAGTAGTCGAGATACGACCGGCGCATCTCTTCTTCGATGTTGATGGGAATGTGGCTCGGATTGCTCGGC
>DATMUN010000625.1:0-2692 GCA_035563895.1 Occallatibacter sp.
CTGGAAGATCGTCTCGGCGGACCGTTGCTGATCCGAAGCTCTCGCGGGCTGCATCTGACTCCGGCTGGCCAGGTGCTCCTGCGCCATGCGCGACAGGTTGTGGAAGACTCCGAATCGGCCGAAAGAATCACACGTCTCGCCCTCAAAGGAGAAGCAGGCGCATTGCGCGTTGGGTTTGGAATTGCTGTCCTCGCCCGCGGTTTGCCAGATCTTGTGCTCCGTTTCCGGAGGCGGTTTCCTAACGTCGATCTGTCCGTGCGCAACATGTCTACGTCCGATCAGCTCCAGGCTCTCACCGATCGAAGAATCGATGTCGGGTTTGTTCGTCTCCCCATTCGCATCGATGACATTGAGACCATCCCGGTCGTGAAAGAGCGGCTCATGATTGTCCTCAGCGAGCACGCGGCCTACAGCACGAGAAAAGGGCTGGCCGCCTTAAGCAACGCGCCGTTTATCCTTCCTTGCCGCGCTGATTCGGCCAGCTTCTATGACCATGTCTTTCGCACTTGCCGTGCAGCAGGGTTTGTGCCGAACGTCGTCCAGGAGGCGGATGTATTCTTTACCGCGCTGAACCTGGTACGGGCCGGACTCGGGGCGAGCATCGCACCAAGCGCGGTACAACTGATGCGCGTGCCGCAGATCCGCTTTGCAGAAACCCGTGTTCCCGAAGCTGAATGGGAAATTGGAATTGCGTGGAATCGCCGGAGCAAACCCTCCGTGTTAATGGAGAACTTCATTCGGATGGCCCGAAGGTTTCTCTCATCCACAATCAAGTGACTGTCAGTTAAATCGCGGTGCAGGTTCTGAGCCTATAATCCCGCTATTCCTTTACCGGCACCTCGCTGTGCACCTTGAAGTGCACCACGATCGCCGCGCGCCCCGTCGGGCATCCCAGCATCAACCCGCGTCCCGTGCCCTTGAACGAGTACTGCACATGCGCCACGCCGATCGGATCTACCCTCGTCAGCGTCGGCCCAGTCACGTCCTTGATCTTCTCGCGGTCCACGATTTCGGCCTCTGCTGACAGGATCTGCTCATGCAGCGACGGGTCCAGCGCAATCGGCACCTGCAGGTCGTCAGATGAGTTAGTTCGGTTACACTCCACCGTCAAACCGGAAACCTTGCTGTCGCGCACCGCCTCCACAGCATCCACCACCGGGTTGTTGCGATACATCCTCGCAAAAAACGTGTATGCATCCGACGAGCGGCTTACCGGCTTGATGATGCTGATGTGGTCGGCGTCAATCTTCTGCGGAGCGGTATCGGCGTCGCATCCATAGGTCGCGCTGTAGTAGCTAACCACGCGTGCGTGCGCCCGCAGATACTTCCCGATCCCCGCGCCTGCCGCAGTATCCTGCGCTTCAAACGCGCAGTAGCGATGGATGCGCGCTGCCGTCGGCGTGCTGCGCCATTTTTGCTCCAGGTCCATCAGGAAGTTGTTGTCGTTGCTTGAGCTAAGGTCCGTGAGCAGCGGATCGCTGTCGTAGGTCTTCGCAAGGTTTGCCACGAACGATCCCTGATGCGGCGTCGCATATGAAACCACAAACTTCACCCGCGCCGCTTCCGCCGGGTGGTTCAGCAGCATCTCCTCGGTCAGAATCCCGCCCAGGCTGTGCGCAATAATCACCACCTCGTGGTGATCCCACACCTTCTTCTGCTGCAGGCTCTTCCACAGCATCTCTGAGAGCTGTTGCGTCGAGAGTTTTCCGCGCATCGACGGCGTAGGATACTCCGCCACCACCACGTCCGACATCCGGAAGTGTGGATCCGTTTGGATCATCTGCGGCCAATACGCGTTGTTCGGGCCGCTCCAACTCCAGCGATCCCCATGCAACCCGTGGACAAACACAATCACGCGCGGTTTCGGCGTCTCCGCACTGGCTAAAAGGCATCCCAGGCCCGCAGCAACAGAACTCAACCACAGCGCGCAAACAGCAGTTACAGCCCAGCGCACGGCAAAAACCCTCTTCTCTCCATCACTGGAAGTTGATACGGCTCTTCTTCAAGCTTAGTTCCTCCTGCCCGGCCCCGTATCACCGCCCGCACAGGCATCAGATTGTGGAAACCGCGTTCGAGCCGACGCACATCCCGATCCTTCGATGGGTTGACCCGAGGCGCGCCAGACCGGACAATAGAATCTGTCTGTTTCGTCCGGACCGTCCCTGTCCGGTCATCCCGCCAACTGAGGTGCGTATGCCTGCCTATCTGCTGCTGGTTCTAGCTGTACTTAGCCGCCTTGCTCTTGCCGCCACTCCGCACCCTGAGTGGTTCAACTTCACGGCGGTCGGCGGTGCGCTGCTCTTTTTCGGAGCCCGGCGCTCCTGGCGCGAGATGCTGGCTCCCCTCGCTGTCCTCATGGCCACGGACTACTTCCTGACCACGGCCATCTACGGCTACCCCTTCCGCTGGCAGTGGTACGCGCTCACCTGGGCCTGGTATCTCATGGCAATGGCCCTCGGCCACATCCTGCTCCACGCGCGCACCAGCTTCGTACGCGTCGCCGCAGGCGTAGTCCTCGGCCCCACGTCGTTCTTCATCGCGTCGAACTACGCCGTCTGGTTTGCGGGCGACATGTACCCCCACACCACCTCCGGCCTCGCCACCTGCTATGCCGCAGCACTGCCGTTCTATCGCAATGACCTGATTGCGACCACGCTGGTCGCCGGCCTGGCCTTCGGCCTGCCCGTCCTGC
>DATMUN010000626.1:0-3758 GCA_035563895.1 Occallatibacter sp.
AACGTACAGCCCACTCGATAGGCTTTCCAACAAGCAACCCGTAAAGAAGCCCGGAAGCAAAGCTGTCGCCGCCGCCGACGCGATCAAGCAGGTCGACTTCGCGTTGCGGCACATGAACGATCTCTCCTTCGTAGAGCGCCATAGCACCCCATGCGTTGCGGCTCGCGGTGTGCGCTGTGCGTAGAGTGCTGGCGATCAACTTCAGATTCGGGTAAGCCGCGGCCACTGCACGCAGCATCTTCTCGTAAGCCGGAATTGGCAATTCGTCGAAATCATCCCCAACTCCCTCCAGCGCAACGCCCAGCATGGCGCTGAAATCTTCCTCATTTCCCAGCAGCACGTCCACCTTGCGAACAAGTGCGCGATTCACCTCCTGCGCACGCGCCTTGCCGCCTATCGACTTCCACAGCGACTCGCGATAGTTCAGGTCGTAGGAGACGGGGGTTCCGTGGACGGCGGCGGCATCCATGGCCTCGGAAGCAACCTGCGCGGTGGACTCGGACAACGCCGCGAAGATGCCGCCCGTATGGAAGATCCGAGACCTGTTCGGGGCGCCGAAAATTGCCTTCCAATCAAAATCCCCGGGCTTCAGTTGGCTCACTGCGGTGTGTCCGCGATCGCTGCAACCGACCGCCGCGCGCAGACCGTAACCACGCTCCGTAAAATTCAACCCGTTGCGAACCCTGCGGCCAACGCCGTCAAAGGGAACCCATTTGAGAAGGGAAGTGTCGACGCCCCCTTGTAGCATGCAGTCTTCTGCGAGCCTCCCGACGGGGTTGTCGGCAAGCGCGGTGGCGATCGCAGCGCGCAGCCCGAAGCAGCGGCGCAGTCCTCTCGCAACGTTGTATTCACCGCCGCCTTCCCACACCTGAAACTGTCGCGTGGTGGTGATGCGTCCTTCGCCCGGATCGAGCCGGAGCATGACTTCGCCGAGACTGAGGCAATCCCAGCGGCAGGTAGAGTCAGGGAATTTGAGTGGGTTCATGGGCAATTACCGGTCAGTGACACTCTACAGCATCCGGAAGACCAGGTGCACTCGCGAGCACTTCCTGAGGTAAATCGGTTACGTGTTAGAGTTTTGGGGTGCCGAAAATGGCGTTTGAAACCGGTGTTTACAGAACGCAATTTGCGCACGCCGGCACGAGTCGAGGGAGAGTGAGTCATGAGCCGTAGTCTGTTCGATTTGTCTGGCAGAGTTGCTGTGGTCATCGGTGGAACGACGGGGCTCGGATACGCTATCGCCCAGGGGCTGGCCGGTGCAGGGGCAGATGTGGTGCCATCGTCGCGACGTGCGGATCAGGTAGCGAAAGTCGCCGCTGAGATCGAAGCCATCGGCCGCCGGTCTCTAGCGCTTACCAGCGATGTTCAGGACCGCCGTTCTCTTCAGCAACTGCACGATGCAGTGCTCGAGGAGTTCGGAAAGATCGACATCCTGGTGAATGCTGCCGGAGTTACCCATAAGGCGCCAACACTGGAAGTGGATGAAGGCGACTGGGCGCGTGTCATCGATATCAACCTGAACGGAACCATGCGCAGCTGTCAGGTCTTCGGCTCCACAATGGTCCGCGCCGGCTATGGTCGCATTATCAACATCGCCTCGCTCACCTCGTTTGTGGGTTTCTATCGCGTCGCAGCTTACGCCGCCAGCAAAGCAGCCGTCGCATCGTTCACCAAAACGCTCGCGATCGAGCTCGCACAGACTGGGGTGAACGTGAACGCGATTGCTCCCGGTGTGTTTCCCACACCGCTGAACGCAAGCCTGATTCAGGGGACACCGCGCGGTGAGGAGTTGATTCTGCGTACCCCAATGCGCCGATTCGGCGAAGCGAAGGAACTTGCAGGAACCGCAATCTTTCTCGCATCAGAAGCTGCATCCTTCATCACCGGCGAAGTGGTCGCAGTGGATGGTGGATTTTTGGCGAGCGGCGTAAATCAGTAGCGGCAACGCGAGGGAGCAGCAATGAAGATCACCAGCGCACGCGTGAATGTTACGTCTCCCGGACGCAACTTCGTCACGCTCATCATCGAAACCGACGAGGGTGTCTGTGGTCTTGGCGATGGCACACTGAACGGTCGCGAACTGGCTGTTGTCAGCTACCTCACAGATCACGTAATCCCATGCCTGATCGGCCGCAATCCGTTCGACACGGAAGACATCTGGCAATATCTCTATCGCGCTCCGTATTGGCGCCGTGGCCCAGTCACCATGGCTTCGATTGCCGCTGTCGATTTGGCCTTATGGGACATTAAGGGCAAGGCTCTAGGAACCCCGGTCTACAATCTCCTCGGCGGCCGGAGCCGCGATCACGTACTGGTGTACGCGCACGCCAACGGTAAAGACATCGACCATGCAATCGAAGACGTTGCTCGTCAGCGCGACCTTGGCTATCAGGCAATCCGCGTGCAGTGCGGCGTTCCCGGACTCGCTTCAACTTACGGCGTTGCAAAGAGCGAGGCACGCTACGAACCGGCAGAGCGGGGCTTACCTATGGAACATGCCTGGGCCACGGAGCCGTATCTACGCCACACACCGCGCCTTTTCGAGCGCGTTCGTCATCTGTTCGGCGAAGATCTTCACCTGTTGCATGACTGTCATCATCGCCTCACGCCGATAGAGGCTGCAAGGCTTGGCAAGGAACTGGAGCCGTTTCACCTGTTCTGGATGGAGGACCCGACGCCCGCGGAGCTGCAGGAAGGGTTCAAGGTGATCCGCGAACATACCACTACACCGATTGCGGTGGGCGAAGTCTTCAATTCCATCTGGGATGCGCACGATCTTATTCGCAATCAGTGGATCGATTACATTCGCATGACGGTGACGCACGGTGGTGGCCTGACACACCTGAAGAAGGTGGCAGATTTTGCTTCGCTCTATCATGTGCGCACCGGATGTCATGGCGCGACGGATCTGTCGCCAGTGAGCATGGCTGCCGCATTGCACTTCGCAACCGCGATCAACAACTTCGGTATCCAGGAGCACATGCCGCACGCCGAAGAGACTGACGCAGTCTTCCCTCACGCATACCGGTTCGAGGCTGGCGCGATGACGCCTGGAGACAAGCCCGGACTCGGTGTTGAACTCGACGAAGCGCTCGCAGCAAAGTATCCATACCAGCGGGCCTATCTTCCAGTGAATCGCAAACTCGACGGCACCATGACGGACTGGTAGCTATGCAGAAGACGGTTGAACCAGCAGACCAGTTCGTCGAGCCAGCCTTGAAGGGCCGCTGGACTGTTTGCGCGCTTCTGTTTGCCGCCACGACAATCAACTATATCGACCGCCAGGTTCTCTCCATCCTCAAACCAGTGCTCTCCGGCGCAACGCTCCATTTGCAACCGCTGTTTCCCGGTTGGCCAACCATCGAGCATTCCATCCAGTTAACTGATGCGCAGTATGGAAATGTTCTCGCGGCATTTCAGATCGCATACGCATTAGGGGTTGTCTTTGCAGGCCGGATGGTCGATCGGCTGGGTTGCCGCAAGGGGTATCCGATTGTCACGGGCCTCTGGAGCCTTGCTGCAATGGGGCACGCGTTAGTCCGGTCTATCGGCGGATTTATCGTCGCACGATTCTTCCTCGGCCTCGGCGAGAGCGGCAATTTTCCCGCGGCGGTAAAGGCGACAGCCGAATGGTTTCCGCAGCATGAGCGCGCGTTCGCCACTGGCATCTTCAACTCTGGCGCGAGTGTGGGTGCTATTCTCGCGCCCCTGGCCGTGCCGTGGGTAACACTCCGCTTTGGGTGGCGCGCGTCGTTTCT
>DATMUN010000627.1:0-6625 GCA_035563895.1 Occallatibacter sp.
CGGTTTCCGCAATGATGCGCTGCTTGCCCATGCGCCTGGCGAGCAGGGCCTGACCTAGGGCGTTGTTGATCTTGTGTGCGCCGGTGTGGAGCAGATCTTCGCGCTTGAAGTAGATCTTCGCGCCGCCCAACTCTTCAGAGAGGCGCTTGGCAAAGTAGAGCGGCGTGGGACGGCCGCAGTAGTTGTGGAGCAGGTCGGCGAGCTCGGCCTGGAAGGCGGCGTCGGCCTTGACCTTTTCGTACTCGTGCTCCAGCTCAACGAGAGCGGCGACGAGCGTCTCCGGCACATAGCGGCCGCCGTAGATACCGAAACGGCCGGGGCGCGACTCCGACGGGGCCGCGGGAAGAATGACCGATGCCATGGGTCTCTCCTGTAGGAACGCCCCCGGGAATGGGGGCAACACTCCAGTGTACAAGGCATTGCATGCAGCGGGCGGCTCGCTTGTCGCTCGTGGAGCCTCTTTCGGCGGACTGGTCGCTATTCGTTTGCTGCACTGCGTGCGGCAGCTACTCGTTGTTCGCTCGCGAGGGGGGAGGTGGATTAATGAGAGGCGGCGCGTGCGGTGGCGATGAAGGCGCGTACTTTGGCAGGGTCTTTGCGGCCGGGGGAGGCTTCGACGCCTGAGACGGCATCCACGCCCCAGGGGCGGAGTGTGGCGATGGCCTCGGCGACGTTGGCGGGGTTCAGACCACCTGCCGCTATCATCTTCCGATCGCCGCGGAAGAGGGTTGCAGCCGCAGCGTCCCAGTCGAAGGTGATGCCGGTGCCGCCGACGGCGGTGGCGGTGCGCGAGTCGATGAGGAGGCCGTCCAGATTGGTGTCGGCGTCGAGGGCGGCTGCTTCCTGGGCGGCGTTGGCGTTGAAGTGGACCACGCGCAGGATGCGCAGCGCGTGACCGAAGACGGCGCGGAGCTGTGCAGTTGCGTCGGCGTGGATGCCTGAGTGAAGCTGCGCGCCGGTGAGGCCCGTGGTGCGGATGGTGGCGGCGATTTCTTCGACCGATGCATCGACGAAGACGCCGATCTTCTCGACCGCCACAGGCAGATGCGGGGTGATTGCGGCGACCAGATCGGGCGTGACACGACGTGGGCTGGGTGCGAAGACGAAACCCAGGGCGTCCGCACCGGCCTCGGCGGCCAGTTGCGCGTCGCTCAGCGAGGTGTTGCCGCAGATCTTAATCCAGAGAGGCATGAGCGTGCTCAGACGGTGGGCGTAGCTACGCCGGCCAGCAGATCGGCCAGGGCTGTGCCGGGATCGGGCTGGCGCATCAGGCTCTCGCCGATGAGGAAGGCGTCGAAGCTAGCGGCACGGAGGCGGGCGACGTCTGCCGAGGTGAAGATGCCGCTCTCGGCCACACGCACGACAGACGATGGGATGCGCTCGACCAGGGCGAGCGAGTTCTCGAGGCGGACTTCAAAGGTCTTGAGGTCGCGGTTGTTCACGCCGATGGCGTCTGCGCCCTTCTCTCCGAGAGTGTCGAGCACGCGGTCGAGTTCTTCGGCGGTGTGGACTTCGACGAGGACATCGAGAGCGAGGCTGTGGGCCGTTTGCGCGAAGCGGCGCAGCTCGTCGTTCGAGAGTGCGGCGACGATGAGCAGGATAGCGTCGGCGTGGTGGGCGCGGGCTTCGACAAACTGGTACTCGTCCACCATGAAGTCCTTGCGCAGGCAGGGAAGCGGGACGGCGGCTGAGGCGAGCTCAAGATTGCGCAGGCTGCCCTGAAAGTACGGCTCGTCGGTGAGGACGGAGAGGGCGGTGGCGCCTCCGGCAGCGTAGCGTCTGGCCAGCCACGCCGGATCGAAGTCGGCGCGGATGAGGCCCTTGGAGGGCGAGGCCTTCTTGATCTCGGCGATGACGGCCGGAGCCTGCGCGGACTGGCGACGCAGTGCGGCAGCCCAGCCGCGAGGCGTGTGAGCGGCCGCCAGCGGCTCCAGCTCGGCCGCGGGCACATTGGATTTAGCCGCGGCTACGGTGGCGCGAGTGGAGGCAAGAATGGTGTCGAGATGCGTGGCCATGCCTGAGTTGAGTATACGGGCGGTGCTGAAGACGGCTACGGCGCCCGCGGTGGGCGCCGCTTGAGGGGTTACTTGCCGGCCTTGTGTTTGCCGCCCTTGGCCTTGTTGTCGTCGAACATCTTGATGGCGCGGACGACGCGGTCGCGGGCGTAGGCGGCGTCGTGCCAGCCCTTCACTTCAACGCGCTTGCCTTCTAGATCCTTATAGATGGAGAAGAAGTGGGTGATCTCCTTAATCATGTGTGGATAGATGTCGGTGTAATTCCACACATTGTTGTAGCGGGGGTTGTTTTTGCCCACGGCCAGCACCTTTTCGTCGAGCACGCCCTGGTCGAGCATCTCGAGCAGGCCGATGGGGCGAACCTCTTGCACGCAGCCCGGAAAGCTGGGAGTGGGGACGAGGACGAGCACGTCGAGGGGGTCGCCATCGTCAGAGAGCGTGGAGGGGATGAAGCCGTAGTCGCCGGGATAATGCACGGGCGAGTGCAGGTTGCGGTCGAGCTTGAAGACATGGAGCTGCTTGTCGTACTCGAACTTGCTGGTGCCATCCTTAGGAATCTCGATGACTGTGCGGAACGATTCGGGCGCGCGTTCGCCGACGGGCAGTTCCAGATAATTAACCATCACGCTTTAATTCTCCTTGAGCCGTGGGGGAAAACTCTGCTTCCACCGGGAAATGAGGGAAGAGTGCAGCCCGGCTAGAGGCTGGAGCTTCTATAATCAGGGATCATGAAGGCGCATGTCTATGTCACGTTGAAGGCCTCGGTGCTCGATCCGCAGGGCCAGACCATCCAAAACGCCCTCCGCAAGATCGGTTTTGGCGAGGTTACCGCCGTGCGCCAGGGCAAGTATTTCGCGCTTTCGCTGGCCGATGGCCTCACCCCAGAGGCGGCCCGCGAGCAGGTGGAGCGCATTGCCCGCGAAGTGCTCACCAACCTCATCATCGAAGACTACACATACCGCATAGAGGAATAGCACTGCGCGCGGCAACGCTTTGGCTGAGAGTCTTGGCCGGTCTGCTTGTTACGTGTGTACCGCTGGCGTAAGTAGGTTTCCGGCGCTGTCGCATAGAATGACCGCATGTGCGGAATTGTCGGCTACGTCGGTTCGAAGAAGGTTGTTCCAGTCATTATCGAAGGGCTGCGGCGGCTTGAGTACCGCGGCTACGACTCTGCTGGAATTGCGGTAGGCAGCCCGTCAAAGGCGGTGCTGGAGGTGTGCCGCGCTCCTGGCAAGCTGGGCAACCTGGAAGAGACGCTCCACGAGCACCCGCTGGACGGAACCTTCGGCATTGGGCACACGCGCTGGGCCACGCACGGCCGCCCCACGGAAGAGAATGCCCACCCCCACCGCGACTGTTCGGGCCGTATCGTCGTGGTGCACAACGGTATCGTCGAAAACTACCTGGAACTGAAGCGCGAACTGACCGCGCTGGGGCACAAGTTCGTCACCGAGACGGACACGGAGATCATTGCCCACCTGATTGAACAGGTGCAGAAGGATGCAGAGGCAGCGGGCCAGCCGCTCAAGCTTGAGGATGCGGTGCGCCGCGCTGTAAAGCGGCTGACGGGCGCCTTTGCGCTGGGTATTCTTTCTGCCGCAGAGCCGGACAAGATCATCGCCGCGCGCTCTGGGCCGCCGGTGGTTATCGGCGTGGGTGAGGGCGAGTCGTTTGTCGCATCTGACGTGCCGGGCATCCTGCAGCACACGCGCAATATCTACTTCCTCGCCGACGGCGACATGGCCATCCTGACGCCTGAAGGCGTGACGCTCACCGACTTCGAGGGCAAGCCCATCCAGCGCGAGTTGACCCGGGTGAGCTGGGACCCGATCCAGGCGGAAAAGGGCGGCTACAAGCACTTCATGCTCAAAGAGATATGGGAGCAGCCGCGCGCCATTCGCGACACAACGATGGGCCGTGTCTCGCTCGACTCAGGCAAAATCTTCCTTGGCGAGATGCAGATTGCGGACGAAGATCTTGCTTCGGCATCGAGCATCAACATCGCAGCCTGCGGCACCAGCTGGCATGCGGGCCTCGCGGGCAAGTACATGATCGAGCGGCTGGCGCGGTTGCCGGTGGACGTGGACTACGCGAGCGAATATCGCTATCGCAACCCGATCCCTGATCGCAACGCGCTGGGCCTGCTGATTACGCAGTCCGGCGAGACGGCGGACACGCTGGCTGCGCAGCGCGAGATGGTTTCGCTCGGTTCCAAGACGGTTGCGATCTGCAACGTGGTGGGCGCGATGGTGGCGCGTGAGGCGCATGGCGCCATCTACACGCATGCCGGGCCGGAGATCGGCGTGGCCTCGACCAAGGCCTTCACGGCACAGCTGACGGCACTGTTCCTGTTGGCGCTGAAGCTGGGGCAACTGCGCGGGCGGCTCGATAAAGAGCGCTCGGTGCAGCTGATGGAAGAACTGAGTCGCGTGCCGGCTAAGATCGAGGAGGTGCTCAAGTCGCGCTCGGCGCAGTGCGAGCAACTGGCTGCGAGCTTTGCCAATGCTCGCGACTTTCTCTATCTCGGTCGAGGCATTCACTTCCCGATTGCGCTCGAGGGCGCGCTGAAGCTCAAAGAGATCTCGTACATCCATGCCGAAGGATACCCGGCGGGCGAGATGAAGCACGGGCCGAATGCGCTGATCGACGAGACGCTGCCGGTGGTGGTGCTGGCAACGCGCGACGAGGCCGACCCGGCGTCGAAGCTGCGCTACGAGAAGACGCTCTCGAACATCCAGGAAGTGACGGCGCGCTCGGGCCGCGTGATTGCGATTGCGACCGAGGGCGACGAGACGATCGGCACGCTGGTGGAGCACGTCATTCACATTCCGCCGGTGTTCGAGATGCTGTCGCCGCTGATCGAGATCGTGCCGCTGCAGCTGCTGGCGTATTACATCGCTGTGCGCCGCGGTTGCGACGTGGATCAGCCGAGGAATTTGGCCAAATCGGTGACGGTGGAATAGCACGTCAGCAGGAAACTCAGCTGGTGGTGGCGAACATCTATTTCGGCCACTGAACATCTACTTCGGCCGCTGAAGATCGACTTGAGCCAGTGAGTTGACTTTCTGGACTGGGCGACTTTATCGAGAACCGGCGGGTGCACTTTGGGCTTGGCGCGGAGGCGAAGATCGAGATGGTAGAGATTCGCTGGCCGAGCGGGATTGTGCAGCGGATTAAGCACCCGGCGGTGGATCAGATCCTCAAGGTCGAGGAAGCGGCGACGGCGAAGTGGGCGCGGGATCGGCTTCGACGATGGTGAGCACCTGATCTGTTTTCACGTTTGTGAGAACCTGCTTGATTCCTGTGGGCCATGCAAGCTCGATCTTGTCTATGACGGCGGCTTTGCCAAGGCCGAAGTGCACACGCTTGTCACTCGATGAGTTGTAGCCAACGGCTGTCGTTGCCTGGTTGTATTGCACGCCTTCGCTGGTGGTGAGTTTGATGCGCGTGCCGAGGCCGTCGCGATTGTCTCTGGTGCCGATGAGCTTGAGAAGAATCCAGTGATTGGCGCTCTCTGTGCGGTTAAGGAAGATCTGTGCGCCGTCGTTGATGGTACTTACAACGGTGTCGATGCTGCCGTCGTTGTTGAGGTCGCCAAAGGCAGCGCCACGATGGAGTTTTGGCGCTATGAAATCAGCGCCCGCGGTGGCGCTCACATCAGCGAAGGTGAAGTTGCGGTTGTTGCGGAGCAGGCCGTTGGAAAGGAATGTGGGCCGGTGAAGCAACTGCATCTCGTTGTCGAGGATGGCTCCGCCGCTCACGAAAAGATCTTTCCATCCGTCGTTGTCGAAGTCAAAGGCAGCGGCGCTCCACGCGGTCATACGGCGGCTGAAGGCGGTGAGGCCAGAGATGTCTGTCACATCTTCAAAGCCCTTGCCAGTGTTGCGGTAGATGGGGAAGGTGTTGCCGAACATGGCGGTGTGAAAGATGTCGGGCAGGCCGTCGTTATCGAGGTCGCGAAAGTCAGACCCCATGCCTGCGACCACTTCGCCGCTTGAGGTGTAGGCGACTCCCTGTTCGAGTGCCACTTCGCTGAAGGTGCCGTTGCCGTTGTTGTGTAGCAGGAAGTTGGGGAAGGTGTCGTTGGAGATGAAGACATCGGTGAAGCCGTCGTTGTCGTAGTCGGCAAAAGCGAGGCCCATGCCCTTTCCAACGAACTTAGCGATGTGCGACTCGGTGGAGACATCCGTGAACGTGCCATCGCCGTTGTTGCGGTAGAGAATGTTTGCAGTGCCTTTGAAGTTGCCTGGCGCGCAGTAACTGCGCACGCCGTCAATCTCGCAGAGTTTGGCGTTGGCAATGTCGTAGTCGAGGTAATTGATGACAAGCAGATCGAGCTTGCCGTCGTTGTTGTAGTCGAACCAGCCGGCGGCTACGGCCCACGGTTTGACGCCGCCTTTACCAATGCCGGCGACGCCAGCTTTCTCGGTAACGTCCGTGAATGTTCCATCGCCGTTGTTGTGGAGTAACTGATTGCGGTTGACGCCGGTGATGTAGAGATCGACGAAGCCGTCGTTGTCGTAGTCGGCTGCGGCGACGCCCATGGAGTAGCCGACGCCCTGAACGCCCGCCTTCTCGGTAACATCGGTGAATGTGCCGTCGCCGTTGTT
>DATMUN010000628.1:0-10829 GCA_035563895.1 Occallatibacter sp.
ATGCCACTCGGCGTCAGCATCGTGGGCGGCCTGATCTTCTCGCAGATGCTCACGCTCTTCACCACGCCTGTCGTGTATCTCTACTTTGACAAGCTTGCTCAACGCACGAAGTCGCGCGCGATTGCCGCGGCTGCGGCTACGGCCGACTGAGGAGACACTCCATGCATCTCTCCTCACCGTTCATCAAGCGCCCCGTAGCAACCACGCTGCTGAGTCTGGCGCTGCTGCTTGCCGGCTCCATCGCCTACTCCGTGTTACCGGTTGCATCGCTGCCCGATGTCGACTTCCCGGTGATCGGTGTGGGTGCAGGGCTGCCCGGCGCGAGCCCGGAGACTATGGCCTCCGCCGTAGCCACGCCGCTCGAGCGGCAGTTCGGCCGCATCGCAGGCGTAAACCAGATGACCTCGTCGAGTTCGCTCGGTTCGGCTTCGGTGACGCTACAGTTCGATCTCAACCGCAACATCGACGCTGCCGCGCGCGACGTGCAGGCCAGCATCAACGCGGCGCGCAGCCAGCTGCCCTCTTACCTGCCGCAGAATCCGAGCTACCGCAAAGCGAATCCGGCGGAAGCGCCGATCCTGATCCTGACGCTCACGTCGGACGTGATGCCGAAGCCGCAGATCTACGATCTTGCCGACTCGATCCTGGCGCAGAAGATCGCGCAGATTCAGGGCGTAGGCCAGGTCTTCGTCGGCGGCACGTCGCAGCCGGCCGTACGCGCAGAGCTCAATCCGAACCTTCTTTCCAGCACTGGCATTGGGCTGGATGCCGTACGCACGGCACTCTCCAACGCCAACGCCAACCGCCCCAAAGGCAACTTCCAAAGCGGCACTCAGCGCTGGGCGATTACAGCCAACGATCAAATCTTCAAGGCCAAGGACTACGCGCCCATCATCGTCGGCTATAACCAGACGACTGGAGCGGCGGTTCGCCTGTCCGACGTGGCAACAGTAACGGACTCCATTGCAGACACCCACACAGGAGGCCAGGCCGGCATTAACTCCGGTAACGGGGCGCCTGGGCAATTGAAGAGCGCAGTACTGATCATCATCTTCAAGATTCCTGGCGCAAACGTGATCTCCACCGTGGACAGCGTGCTCGCGGAGCTTCCGCGTCTGCGCTCGGAGATTCCGCCGACGATCCAGATGAATGTGGCCGTCGACCGCACGACAACGATTCGTTCGAGCGTGCGCGACGTTGAAGTATCGCTCATCATCAGCGTGCTTCTGGTCGTGCTGGTGGTCTTCCTGTTCCTGCGCGAAGTGTGGGCTACCATTATTCCGTCAGTGGCCGTGCCGCTATCGCTGGTGGGCACCTTCGGCGTGATGTACCTGCTGGGCTACACCATCGACAACCTCTCGCTGATGGCCCTCACCATCTCCACGGGTTTCGTTGTCGACGACGCCATCGTGGTCATCGAGAACATCACGCGTTACCTCGAGCAAGGGATGAAGCCCTTCGACGCGGCAATGAAGGGCTCGCGCGAAATCGGCTTCACGGTGCTCTCGATGAGCACATCTCTGATCGCCGTGTTCATTCCTATCCTGCTCATGGGCGGAATCGTCGGCAAGCTCTTCCGCGAGTTCGCCGTGACGCTCTCGGTTGCTATCGCTGTTTCTCTGCTGGTCTCGCTGACCACCACGCCCATGCTCTGCGCGCGCTTCCTCAAATCGCACGACGAGGCGCGGCACGGCCGCTTCTACAAGGCCAGCGAGCGCGTCTTCAACTGGCTGCATGCCGAATACGCGCTGGCACTGCGCTGGGTATTGCGCCATCAGGTAATTGTCCTGCTCGTTGTATTTGGGACCGTTGTCCTGAATGTATTTCTGTTCATCGTTGTCCCCAAGGGCTTCTTTCCGCAGCAGGACACGGGGCGCCTGAATGGCCGCACGCGCGCAGCGCAAGACATCAGCTTTCCGGCGCTCAACGAAAAGCAACACGAGCTGGCACAGATAGTGCTGGACGATCCAGCGGTTTACTCCGTTACTGCGTTTGCTGGCGGCGGCGGTCCGGGGGGCGGCGGCACCAACGTAGGCTTCATGTTTGTAGGACTCAAGGAGCTATCGCAACGTCCGGGGCGCGTTTCTGCCGACGAAGTGGTCAACCGGCTGCGGCGCAAGCTTACATCTGTGCCCGGAGCAACGCTGTTCCTGCAAGCAAATCAGGATCTCCAGATCGGCGGCCGAGGTTCAGACGCTCAATATCAGTACACGCTCTCTGACGAGAATCTGGACGAGCTGAATACTTGGGCTCCGCAACTTATGACGCGGATGCGTGCCATGCCCGAGCTGCGCGATGTCTCAAGCGATCAGCAGAACCAGGGCCTCGCGGCAAATCTGGTGATCGATCGCAACTCGGCGTCGCGTCTCGGCGTGAGCACCACCACCATCGACACCACGCTCTACGATGCCTTCGGTCAGCGCGAAGTCTCCACCATGTATACCGGGCTGAACCAGTACTACGTGGTGATGGAAGTGGATCCGAAGTACCAGACGAGCCCCGACGCGCTGAATGGCATCTACTTGAAGTCAAGCACCGGCACGATGGTTCCGCTGTCGACGATCGCGCGCTTTGAACAGCAGCGAACATCGCTCGCGGTCAACCACCAGGGCCAATATCCCGCGGTCACGCTCACGTTCAACCTAGCGCCGAGCGTCGCGCTTGGTCAGGCCGTTACTGCACTCCAACACGAACAGCAGCAGATGGGCATGCCGAGCACGGTGCACGCAACGTTCCAGGGCACGGCACAGGCGTTTCAGGACTCGCTGTCCAACGAGAAGTGGCTGATCCTTGCAGCGCTGGTCGCGGTCTATATCGTGCTCGGCATCCTCTACGAGAGCCTGATTCATCCGCTCACGATTCTCTCCACGCTACCGCCAGCAGGTGTTGGCGCAATTCTGGCGCTACTGCTCACTGGGACCGACCTGAGCATTATCGCCATCATTGGCATCCTGCTTTTGATTGGCATTGTAAAGAAGAACGCCATCATGATGATCGACTTCGCACTGCAAGCCGAGCGCGATCAGGGGCTGCCTCCCGTGGAGGCGATCTATCAGGCGTGCCTGCTGCGCTTCAGGCCTATCATGATGACCACTTTGGCCGCGCTCTTCGGCGGATTGCCGCTGGCGATCGGCATGGGCGTTGGCTCCGAGTTGCGCAAGCCGCTCGGCATCACCATCGTCGGCGGCCTCATTGTGTCGCAGGCGCTCACGCTGCTGACCACACCGGTCGTCTACCTCTTCTTCGACCGCCTGCAATGGATGGTGATGAAGCCGCACCGCATTGGCTCGGAGCTCGAAGAAGCCTCGGGCGACTGAGGCTTCGCAGCTTGCCGCCGATTGGCTATCTCCGCGTGGCTATACTCTCCACGCGGAGATAGGACCATACAAAAGCTCGATCTCAAAAACAGCGGACGCGGACTGCAATGATCGTGCAGCCCGCGTTCACCACGCAGACGCAGGTAGACGCCGCTGTTGCAGAAGTGCTTCGCAAGAAGAATCCAGCCGCGCTCGACAAGGTGCGCTTCGAAATGAAAGACCATGCTTCACTAGCCGATGCGCTGGCGCGCCATGATGGTCCGCACTTGAATGCTATGCTGGCCTCAACAAATGTGGAAATCGCTATCGTCGTGTCTCTCTTCGAAGGTTTACTTCAGCCTCTGCTACGGAGTGCTGTTCGTCTTCGCTGCTGCCGCGTCCTTTAACGGCTTCCTTAGCAAGTTTCCGTTTATCGAGCCAAGCAAAGACAACAACATCGAGTCCAGTTTTGAGGTCACCATGCTGCTCGGCACAGCCGAGCGCCCGTATGTCTATCGCCATCTCATCGAGGACGTCGCAAACTTCGCTAATTGGGCCACTCCGAAGAACGTCAAAGAAGTGCTCTACCGGATGATCTTCCCGAGCTTTCCGAAGAGCGGTTCTGTCCGCATCGCAGTTTTTGCCACACTGCCTCCGCCGTTGCGGCACGATTGGTTTTATCGCTATCTGATTCTCTATGCGTTAACGTTTCTCGGCGCACTCGCCTCAGTCGTCACCATGTATCTAGTTTGCAGGGAGTTTGCACTACCGGAACCCGCAGCAGTGCTTGCGCCAATCATCGTGATCCTCATCGCGCCCACCGCTTACGTCTTTCCGTACGATTACATCGAACTCGCCTTTCTCGCCACGGCTGTCTGGTTTGCTCTGCGCCTCGACTGGTGGTGGCTGCTACCGTTGGCAGCACTGGCAGCGTGGAACAAAGAGTCTTTTTTCTTCTTCATGCCAACCCTCTACCCTTTGCTGCGCCGCCGCATCTCACGCCGCATGTCATGCGTTGCTGTACCCCTGCTCGCCTTCGTCTGCGGCTTGGTCTACCTTTACATGCGCGCGCGGTTCGCAAACAACGCCGGCGGATCTGTAATACCGCAGTTTCTCGACCACTTCCGCACACACTTCGGCATACACGATTTACTCTCCCGCGTGGATGAATCCTACGGAGTCCCCATACCGGAAATCTCCACACTTCCACCGACGGTTCTATTGCTCTGGACCTTCGCACGCGTCTGGAAACGCATGCCCCCCGCGGTGCGGCAGCACGGGCTCATTGCGATCTCTATTAACGGCCCGCTTTACCTGCTCTTTTGCACCCCACACGAGTACCGCGATCTTAGCTTACTCTCCATCTTCCTTCTGCTCGCTATCGCCTGGAACCTGACGGAGTGGGCAGAGCGTTCCGCTCCCGCGCCTGTCGATCGCGCAGTTTGAGCCCGTTGTGCGTAAAGACAAACGCCAGCCGATGTGTTGGCGCGCAACGAACGGGCAGGATGCTATGCTTGCCTGAAATCATGCTACCTGCAAAGATCGAGTTGATCTTTTCGTCGCGCCTGTTCGACTGTCTGTGCATCGTCGCACTCTACTTCTTCACTGCCGCGGCAGCCTTCAACGGCCTGCAGGATACAAATGGCTTTGTAAACGACACCGATCAGTATCCAACCTATGGCGTGTCCTTCATCGGCGCCATTACCGGCACGGCGCAAAAACCATTTGTCTTCCGCCGCCTGCTGCCTGACACCGCGAACTGGGTTGCCACCGTAACGCCACAGCGCGTACAGGATGGCCTGTACCGCTGGTTCTATCCCATCGAAGGGCCGGATCTCTCGTCCAAGATTCTGGCCTTTGGCCACTCCAGTACCACACGCAGCCGCACATGGTTTTTCCGTTACATTGTTCTCTATCTTTGCGAGTTTCTCAGCGCTCTGCTCGCCATCTTTGCCATGCATCTGGTTTGCCGGGCGCTCGGCCTGCCACGCGCCGTGACGCTGTTTGCGCCAATCGTCGTGATGCTCTTTATGCCGTACGTCCTTGTCTTCTACTACGACTTTCTTGAGCTGGCTCTCTTCACGCTCGCAGTTTGGATGGCGCTGCGCACAAGTTGGTGGTGGCTTGTGCCGCTTGCAGCCCTGGGCGCGTGGAACAAGGAGTCCTTCCTGTTCTTTGTCCCCACACTTTACCCGTTTCTCCGCCAGCGCTTTTCCCGCGGAATCACGTATGCGGCCATCGGCCTGAGTGGCGCTGCCAGCGCCACAGTCTATCTCTACATTCGTTCGCGGTTTCCGCAGAGTCCCAATGCAAGCGCATGGCTGCAGTGGCAAGGACACTTTGCTCACCTTGGCAACCTACACGAACTGCTGGTGTACAACATCGAGGTGTACGGGATACGCCTACCGGGGCTCTCCACCATCTGGCCCACGCTGCTGCTGCTTTGGCTGTTTGCGCGCGCGTGGCGTCACCTGCCTGCGATGGTGCGCAGCCACACGCTTATCGCTGCGGTCATCAACTTTCCGCTCTACCTGCTTTTTTGCGGAGCAGGTGAGTATCGCAACCTGAGCATGTTGTGCGTGTTTGTGCTGCTCACTGTCGCGTGGAACCTGAAGACTGCGCTTGAACGTGAGCCGCCCCCTTCGCCAGCTTCATAAGCAAAAAGGCGAATCCGCAATGGATTCGCCCTTCAGTGTTTCGGAGTCGACGCGTCGCTCAGTGTGCGAAGCTGTGCTCTTCCACCTGCACCGGATCGACCAGCTTGACCGGGTAGTACGCGCTGCGCACGTACTGGTGCACCATGCGGTTGGTGTTGAAGTACGAGCCGTTGAAGGCCAGCGTGGTTCGCATCAGCCGCGTCCACTTTTCAGGTGCGTCCTTGAAGAGCGGCACCACTGCCGTCTCCAGCTTGTGATAGAGCGACTCGGCTTCTTCGGCGTCATTTGTGCCATCTTCGATGGCCCATCCGGTTACGCCTTCAATGCAGCCTTCGATCCACCAGCCATCGAGGATCGACAGGCTCGGCACGCCGTTGAGCGCGGCCTTCATGCCGCTGGTGCCGGAGGCCTCATAGGGACGGCGCGGTGTGTTCACCCACACGTCAACGCCGGCAGTAAGAAGCGCACCGAGATCCCACGCGTAGTTCTCGAGATACACCACGCGCAGCAGGTCATTGGAGAGCTTGGCTGCAGTTTCAATCACGTCGTGGATCAGCGCCTTGCCCGGAACATCTGCAGGGTGCGCCTTGCCCGCGTAGAGAATCTGCAAACCGCCAGCTTCCTTCGCGATCTTCAGCAGCCGCTCGGGATCGCTGAACAGCAAGCCTGCGCGCTTGTAGGTGGCAGCACGACGCGCAAAGCCCAGCGTGAGCACCTTGGGGTTCAGCACCAGCCCCGTGCGCGTCGCAACTTCGGTCAGCAGCGCTTCCTTGGCGCGGCGATGCGCTTCCTGCATGTCCGCCTCGGGTACATCGATGGCATTGCGGATCATGAGGCTGTCACGGCGCCAAATGGGCAGGTGCTTATCGAGAAGCTGCTGTACCGGGATCGACGTCCATGTCGGCCCGTGCACGCCGTTGGTGATCGAGTCAATCGCGTACTCGGGGAACATGGCGCGCGAAACCTTGCCGTGCTGCATGGCCACGCCGTTGGCGTAGCGCGAGAAGCGCAGTGCGATCAGCGTCATATTCACCATACCGTCACGCACGCAGCCCAGCCGTTCGAGGCGGGCAGTGCGGTCGCCGCCGAGAATACGGTTCGACTGCTCGAGCGAAAAGCGATCATGGCCGGCCGGTACCGGTGTGTGCGTAGTGAAAACACACTTGCGCTGCACCTGTGCCACATCGGACTCCGTGATCGCGCCCAGTGGTCCGCCGGCGAGCTGGCTCTCAAGCAGCGTCTGCGTCAGGAGCGCCGCGTGGCCCTCGTTCATGTGATAGACATTGACGTTGAGCCCGAGTGCCTGCGCCATGCGTGCGCCGCCCATGCCAAGCACAATCTCCTGCTGCAAGCGGTAGTTGTCGTCGCCGCCATAGAGGTGATCGGTCAGGCCTCGATCCCAGCCGGAGTTGCCGTCAAGATCCGTGTCGAGCATATAGATGGGCACGATATGGCCCGAGCGCCCCACGAGGTCATAGCGCCATGCACGCACCGTCACCGCGCGGTCTTCAATCGAGACCGTCACGCGCGCTGCCTCTTCCTTGCAGAAGTCGGCAGGGTTCCACGGCTGAATGGTTTCGGTCTGATCGCCGGCCGGGCTCAAGTGTTGCTGAAAGTAGCCCTTGCGATGGATGAGCGAGAAGGCCACGAGCGGAACGCCGAGGTCGGCAACGGAGCGCAGCGTGTCGCCTGCGAGCACGCCAAGACCGCCCGAGTAGGTGGGCATGGCCGGTTGAATCGCGATCTCCATGGAGAAGTAAGCTACAACTCCGGATGCGGGGAAGATCTCATAGGAAAAGGGCTTATCGGATTGTGTCTGTACCATGTGTGTCTCTCAGCGGCTTATAGCAGTTTCAGAGTTGCAGCATCCCGGAAGCAGCGCCGTAAGTGGCTCTTTCATCAAGAAAAAGCCGCCCTGTACGATCACAGCGAGGGCTAGCACACTCTGTAACCGCTCAAAACCCGTCATCGAACGACGGCCCCGGATCCCGGGATGAAAGTAAAACAGGAATCGCTGCCGGAGCAGTCTGTGCTGCCTCCGGTCTACTTTCGACCAAACTGGAGCGATTTTATCAAGGAATGGAGCTGAGCCCGGCATACGAAAGGCGGATCCGCAGGCCGAGGGACACCCGAAAGTTTCGCCCCCGGCGTGCAACCTGCTGCGGATCATGCCTTTGAGCAATCAGTTCAAAAATGGGATCAGCCGAGGCGGCTGGCTCCGTTTGAGGCGTGGCAGACCATGATCTGCGGTTCGATGCCGATCTTGGCCTTGTAGCGCTCGCCGAGGGCCTTGCTGAAGGCCTCGGCATGCTCGCGCTCCACCAGGTTGATGGTGCAGCCGCCAAAGCCGCCGCCGGTCAACCGCGCGCCGATCAGGCCGGGAAGATCCTGCGCCAGCTCGACCATGGCATCAGCCTCGACGCAGCTGCCCTCGAAGTCCTTCGAGTAGCTGGTGTGCGCCTCGGCCATCAGGCGGCCCAGCGTCTTCAGGTCGTGGTTCATCAGCGCGTCGCAGGCGGCCACGGTACGGACGCACTCCGATATGACGTGGCGGGCACGCTTGACGGCGTCAGGGCTCATCTCGCTCGACCACTTGTCGAGGTCTTCGATGGTGGCATCGCGCAGGAACTTCACCTCAGGACGGTGCTTGCCGATCACCGCCGCAGCTTCCTCCACCTGCGCACGGCGCGAGGTGTACTCGCCGCCGGCTACGGAGTGCTTCACCATGGTGTTGGCGATGACCAGTGCTACGTTTTCAGGAATCGGCGCAAGCTTGAAGCTCAGATCGCGGCAGTCGAGCAGCAGGGCGTGGTTCGCCTTGCCGTTGGCGGAGATGAACTGGTCCATGATGCCGCAGTTGGCGCCGACGAACTCGTTCTCTACGCGCTGGCAGAGGCGCGCGAGCTTCGGCCGCGGAATCTCAACACCTGCAAGTGACGTGACGGCCAGAGCCGTTGCCACTTCGATGGCAGCCGAACTCGAGAGGCCGGAGCCTAGTGGCACGTCTCCCCAGATGGAGAGGCTGAAGCCGCCAACCTTGATGCCTTCGCCTGCAAGAATGACGACGACACCGAGCGGATAGTCGCTCCAGTGCTTGCTGCCCTTGGCTGGCAGTGCTGCTGCATCGAAGGTGCGCTCTTCGCCGTAGTTCTCTGAGTAGATGACGATCTTGCCGTCGGTGCGCGGCGAGATGGCCGCGAGCGTGGCAAAGTCAATGGCTGCGGGCATCACGAAGCCCTCGGCGTAGTCCGTGTGCTCGCCAATGATGTTGACGCGGCCCGGAGCTGCAAAGATGGCCGGTTCTGCATTGAATCGGCCCTGATGAATCGAACGGAACTTCGTTACGTCATGCATAGTTCACCACCTAGATTCTTTCCAAATCCACATTCATGATCCAGTCGAACGACTGACCGGCGCCCAGAACACGCGACCACGCGCCATCGATTGCCAGCGAATCCACAGGCGCGGTTGAAGGCTCGATCGCGATGCAGATCTGCTTGAGGCCAGGACGGTCAGGCCAGCCGCCGTAGCATATCCACAGGCCGAGATACGGCGTTGCCGCAACATCGAAGCTCACGCGAATCCGCACGCCCGCCTTGGGCCGCAGCAGCGTTGCCCAGTTCTCAGCCGCGCTCAGCGGTCCAGCAAAAAGCTTGTCGCCTGTTCCCGCATCGGGCTTCGACGCAACGCGCAGATCGGCGGTGCCACCGTCGGCCAGCTTTGCCAGCGGCCACGCCACAGTGTCGCCGCCCTTGCCCAGCCTGTTGCCGCCGGAGCCCTCGAGACGAAGCTGCGTGATGGACTCGGGCAACTCGAGGATGTCGCCTTCGTCGGTGGCATAGAGCGTGTGCGCGGCCCAGGACCACGGCACAGCGTGCGCGCTGGTGTTGCGAAGCGTGTACTTGGTCTCGAGCCGCCAGCCCTTCGCTGTCTCCACAAGCGCGATGGTGCGATCGAGCTCCAGTGGCAACGAAAAGCACGTACCGCGCAGCGTGGCCGATGCTGCGTCGGCCTTCACCACGTCCCACTCCACGCGCCACAGGTCACCGTGATCGGGAACATGTGCGGTGCCGGCTTCTGTCGCCACGTCGCACTCGGCTACCGAGGGCAGGCACTCGTCCCAGCCGCTGGCGTCGCCCTTATCGAAGCTCATGGTCTGCGTGCGCGGCGCCACCTCGGCCAGCGGCGTCTGCATCAGCTCGTAACCACGTACGCTGATGGACGCGACCTTGCCGCCGTATGCAGGCTGCAAAACTACGGTGCAATCTCCCTGCGAGATGAGAACGTTTTCTTTTTCGACAACAACCTTTTCCGCCTCTGCCATCTCCAACTCCCCCTACTCCCTGCTCACAGCGCTCAACGTACTCCAGATCCGGTCGATCCAATCCAAATGTTCGGCCTTCATCATCACCGAACGAAGGCATGTGCAGAACTCATCCGACGCCGCGGGCCCGAACCAGAATTGCGGCAATTGTACAAGGGCCAAGTGCAGGTCGTGTGTAGCCGCTGCCACAAAAACTTCGTCTGCCCGTCGAGAAGCCTCAGCCGCCGTCGGAGCCGCCATCTGCCACACAACTATATCCAGTTCAGGGCGTCCTTCGGCAAGTGCCACATGGCACTTGTCAGAGCGCAGGCGACTGTCCAGCTCTAAAGCCGCCGCGCGGCAACGGGAGAGATCCCGCGCAAACACGCCGCCGGGCTCCAGCGGAAGCAGCCGCTGCGTAGCCCACAGCGCCACCGCAGCCGCGCCCGGGCGCGAGCACTCCAGGCTGATTTCGCCGAGATGGAGTTCCTTCGAAGTGAAGTACGTGTACGGCGAATCATGCTTGTAGAGGCGACCCACCGCTGGGTCGCGGAAGACGATGCAGCCGCACCC
>DATMUN010000629.1:0-10134 GCA_035563895.1 Occallatibacter sp.
AAGGCTGCATCGCAATTCCCACCCTCTCTGACACGCACCAGGACAACCAGGAGTGGGCCTCGATGCTCTTCGCGCTCGGCTCGCTCTGGCTCAACGGCATCAACGTCGATTGGGACGCCTTCTACGCAAACGAAGATCGTCGCCGCGTGCCGCTACCCACCTACCCCTTCGAGCGCCAGAGCTACTGGGTCGATCCCGCGCAAACCGCCGCTGCTCCTGCAACAGCAAGCGTCAACACTGCGCCCGTAACAACAGCGCAACTCAGCACGCCTGCACCGCAGCCCGCCATCGCCGCTCCCGCTGCGGCCACGCGCAAAGAGCGCCTCATCTCGCGCCTGCTCCAACTCGTCGCTCCCATCACCGGCTACGAGCCAGACACGCTCTCACCGTCAGCGCTTTTCGTGGAGCAAGGCTTCGACTCGCTTTCACTCGTGCAAGTCTCGGTGGAGATCGAGCACGAGTTCGGCATCAAGTTTGGCTTCAGCAAGTTGATGAACCAGTTCCCGTCAGTCGAGATGGTCGCAGCGCAACTCGATGAAGTTCTACCTGAAGACGCGACCATCGGAGCACCGTCTCCAGTGCCGTCAGTAGCCTCCACTCCTGCCGTCACGCCAATGCCTTCATCGCCTGTAGTTGCCACCGGCCACAGCGATCCATCGGTTCTCGCGCTCGCCGCCGCAGTAGCAGAGCAGGGCCGCATCCTCGCCTCCATCCAGGAAACGCTCGCGCGCATGACCGGAGCGCCGACGCCCGAACCAGCTGCCATTTCCGCGGCAACTCCGGCATCGCCCGCAGGTCCCGTCACCGTTCCCACCACCGCACCGCAGCGGGGCATCTACTTCTCGTCGCATCTCTCGCAGAATCTCTCTGCGTCCTACAACGAGTCCGTCACCCTGCATATCAACGGACAGATCTCAGTTCCCAAAATCCAGCACGCGCTTCAGAAGCTCGTCGAACGCCACGATGCCTTGCGCGCGTCGTTCGATCCATCAGGGCTCGCCATGCGCATCGAATCGAAGGTGACGTTTGAGACTCCCGTGCAGGACCTCTCTTCAACCGCCACGCCCGCCGAATTGCAGGAGAAGCTTAAGCAGCTAGAGCTGCAGGAAGCCGCAGTTCCATTCGCATTACCGCATGGGCCGCTCTTCCGCACCAAGCTCTACCTCCTCGGCCCAGACACAGCAGCCGTCATCGTGACTGCGCACCACATCATCTGCGACGGTTGGGCACTCGACGTACTCATCCAGGACTTCTGCTCCTTCTACTCCGACGAGCTCTCAGGGCCGAAGTCATCGCGCCCGCGCCTGGCCGCGCCCAGCTTCGCCCACTACGCCGTTCACGCCGAAGAACGCGCCCACTCCAAAGAGTTCAAAGCTGCACGCGAGTACTGGGAGAGCAAGTTCAGCTCCGGCCTGCCCGCGCTTTCGCTTCCCGCAGACCTCGAACGCAAGCCGCTGCGAGAGCATCGCGCGATGAGAGTCGATCGCTTGGTCGGCACGCAACTCGTCGACAAGCTGCGCGCCTTGGCCACAGAGCAGGGGAGCAGCCTCTTCGCCGTCTCTGTCGCGGCGCTCAGCATTCTGCTCGCGCGCCTCTCGCGCCAAACGCGCTTCGTCCTCGCGCTCTCCACGGCAGAGCAGCCCTTCCTCGGCAAGCCCGATCTCGTCGGTCACTGCGTCAGCCTGCTGCCATTCCTCGTCGAGCTGCACCCAGCCGAAGACGTCGCCAGCCTGATTCGGCGCATCCAAAAAGAGCTCGCCGAAGCTATGGACCATCTCTCCTTCACCACCATTCATCTCATGGATGAGATCGTCTCCTCCAGCCAAACGCGCATGTCACCGATTCCCATCGGCCTCACCGGCATCAAGAAGTTCCGCCCGTACGAGCTCGACCTGCGCGGCTTCTCCTTCGACTACTACTCGAATCCCAAGAGCTTCGAATCCTTCGAGTGGTATCTCAGCACCCTCGAGTGCAGCGAAGGCCTCGAAGTCCACGGACACTACGACGTTGAGCTCTTCCATCGCGACACCATCGAGCGCTGGCTTGCAGACTTTGAATCCATCTTCGAGCAGATGCTCGCAACGCCAACTGCAAATGCCTTCGCGCTCGCGCAGTTCACTTCAGAGGCTACGTCCGTCGAAGGTCAGATCTTCAAGTGGATCGGCCGCAGCGAAAGCGATGTGGCAGCATCGACCGACTCACTCTCTGTGGTCGCAGCATCATCCGGCTCGACAGACCTGCTCCCTCAACTCGTCACGCTATTCCAACGCGTGCTGGGCCGTCGCGCCATCTCGCCAGACGATAACTTCTTCGACCTCGGCGGCCACTCCGTCAACGCCGCGCGCCTCTTCGCCGTCATCGAACGCGAACTGCACATCACCGCGCCACTCGCAGCTCTCTATGAGGCTCCAACACCGCGTAAGCTCGCCAATGTACTCGCGGGTGGTGCCTTTACTCAGCAGTGGCAATCCCTCGTGCACATTCGCGCCTCAGGCACGCGCCCGCCGCTCTTCCTCGTGCACGGCGCAGAGGGCAACGTGCTGCTCTATCGCAACCTAGCCAGCCATCTCGGCGACGATCAGCCCGTCTACGGTCTCCAGTCCGCCGGGCTCGACGGCAAGTCCACCGTCGACGGCAACATCGTTCGCGTGGCCCGCCAGTACGTCGAGGAGATCCGCAGCATTCAGCCAGAAGGCACGTACTTCCTCGGCGGCTACTGCCTCGGCGGCGTCATCGCCATGGAGATGGCGCGCGAGCTTCTGCGCCAGGGCCAGTCCATCGGCCTCATCGCCATGATCGAAGCCTTCAACATCCGCAGTGTTCAGTGGCCTCTGCCGTTCAGCACGCGCATGGCAAACAAATTCTTCCTCAATCCTTATTTCCACTTGCAAAATATCCTCGAGGCAGACGGCGCGCATCGCATCGACTTCTTCCGCCAGAAACTCGACGTTGAGATCGCCCGCGCCAAAGTCGAGGCGCGCGTGCTCTGGGCTAAAGCCACGCGTTCAAAGAATGGCCACGGCGCCGAGGAGTTCCATCATCTCAAGATCGCCGATGTCTGGGACAAAGCACTTGTCGAACACGACATCGTTCCATATCCCGGCGAAATTACCCTCTTCACTACTGAGAAGACGATGATGGGCATGTCCACGCCAAACGACGGTTGGGCTGGTCTTGCCAATAGCATCCGTGAATACAAAATGCCCTTCAGCCCCAAAGCGAGCATGACCGAGCCTTACGTGCAATTGGTCGCAACGCGCCTGCGCACGTGCATCAGCGAAGTCGCTGCAAAGCCCACCGACGACGCAACAGCGCACGCCGTTGTCCCAGCAGAAGTCAGAAGCTGACAGCTCAAACGCAGATCGAATAGCAGATTTACTTGCAAAGCAGAAGAGGCCCGCACATGTGCGGGCCTCTTCTGCTTTGCATTAACCTTACCTATGGAATCGTCGCCGACGCCGTGTTGGACGGAGTGCTCTCGTTGCCCTGCGCATCCACGCTGGTCACGTAGTATTCATACGTTGTGCTCGATGCGATCGTCGCATCGGTATACGTCGTCGCAGTCTCCGTACTGGAGTTGATGCGGCTGTACGATGAGCTGCCGCTCGCAGCCCTGTACACGTTGTAGCTCACCACCGCATCCGTTGAACTCGTCGGCGCGTTCCAGCTCAATAGCACAGACACCGTCTCTCCCGTTCCGCTCAGCGGAATCGTGGTCGTCGCGCCGATAGATGAGGTGCTTGTAATTGCCAGCGACCCGGTTGAGGCGCCGACGGCCGTCGGCGTATATGTCACGTTCACCGTCGCGGTTTGTCCGGGGCTGAGAGTCGCCGGGAATGAGCTGCCCGAGATGGCAAAGTTAGCGCCTGTCAGCGCAACCGAGTTCACCGTCACAGCGCTAGTTCCCGCCGAGGTCAGCGTCAACGTCTGTGTTGAAGACTGATTCACAATCACGTTGCCAAACGCGATGCTGCTGGCATCGGCCGTCAGCAGCGCGGCCACGCCATTCAGTTGGAGCGCGACCGTTTGCGAAGTTCCACCGGCCGTTGCGGTCAATGTCGCGGTCTGCGTCGAACTCACCGCCGCCGCAGTTGCCGTAAATGTTGCGCTCGTGGCGTTCGCCAAAACGGTCACGGTGGAGGGCACAGTCACCGCAGTGTTGTTGCTGCTCAAGCTCACCGTCGCGCCCCCGCTGGGCGCCGCCGCACTCAGCGTCACCGTGCAGGTATCCGTCGTCGAGCCGGTCAGCGAACTGCTCGCGCAGGTCAAACCGCTCGCCGGCGGAATTGTCGCGCTACCGGTGCCGGTCAAGTCCACAACCACTGACGAGCTCGTAGCGCTATCGTTCGTTACCGTGATCTGGCCCGTGGCCGTCCCTGCCGTTGTCGGCGCAAACTGCGCAGTCAGGCTATAGGTCGCGCCAGAAGCAATGGTGATGGGGAGCGTGTACGAACTGGTGATCGTGAATGCCTGGCCTGTGATGGCGATCTGCGAGACCGTAACCGGCGCGAGTGTTTCGTTGGTCATCGTGATGGTTGCCGACGAGGTCTGGCCGACCGTCACGTTGCCGAAGGCCAATGGATTCGGCGTCACCTTCAGCACGAGCGAGTTGCTCGAGTTCAAGGTCACAGAGCTGCCGCAGCCCGTCAGACCGCTTACGCTCAATGCCGCAACCATTGCGAGCAGCAGAAGCCGCATCGCCGTCTTCCCCAGCCAGGCCGGGCGCCCGCAAATTTTGTTCTGAGCCACGCAAGCTTCGTTGAATTGCCCGTTCCTGCGGGATTCTGCGAAGCGCTGCTGCACGGTACCAATCAACACCAAACCTGCACCCTTCTCCTACCGGCTCAAGGTGATCGTTCGAGTGCGGATATCACCTCTCGAGCAGAGCTCGGTACGAAAGAAACTTATGCGGAACCACCGCGGGAGTCGTAATTCCTGGCACAGGATTGCGGAGACCTTAGATGGCACACGCATCCTTCACACGGTGGCAGGCCAATCGTCTCTGGAGTATTCCAGCGCTTTTCCAGAGGCGATTATTTGTATGCGGTCACCACGAAAAGACAGAAAGCTGAATTACACATTCCGATTGCTACTGATCGATCCGCATACCAGTGCCTGCATCGGTGTAACCCGACGTTCTCTTGCCAGGAGAATGACTGTAAACGTTAGTGCACGAATGGGGCCAAATCGTTTTGGTGGCTGTCGGTTTTTTAGTGTGCTGAAAATAGGGAAGATGCAGCGCAAAGTGACGCTGAATCAGCACCTGCCGCGTCCGCATCGAGCGTGAAGTTTTTTCCCGGGTGGGAATTTTTACCTGGTGCGCACGATGAAAGGACTTCCTGCGCCTGTGGAAGCATGGCGCAGGAAAGCCCGTTTCACGTGAGAGTCAACCAGCTCCAGGCTGATTCAGCTATGGAATCGTCGCCGTGGCTGTATTTGACGGGGTACTCTCATTGCCCGAGGAATCGACCGAAGTTACATAGTACTGGTAAGTCTGTCCTGAAGCTGCTGTCGAATCGACGTATGTTGTTCCGGTCGTCGTAGAGCTGTTCAGCGTCTGGTAGGTCGAGCTGCCAGAGACGGCGCGGTACACCTTATAACCCGCCACAGGATCGCTCGACGAACTCGGCGCGCTCCAGCTCAGGTCAACCGTGTAAGTAACTCCCGTGCCCGTCAGCGCGACGGTCGTCGGGCTGCCAGTGGAGGAGTTGCTGGCAATCGTCAGCGTTCCAGTAGCGGCGCCAGCCGTTGTGGGGTCAAACTGCACCGTCACCGTTGCGGTCTGCCCCGCGGCCAGCGACGAAGGCACACTTGAACTTGAGATTGAGAAGCCCGTTCCAGACAGCGTGACCGAACTGATCGATACCGCCGCAGTGCCCGTCGAACTCAACACAACAGACTGCGTCGCAGGCGTATTGAGCGCCACATCTCCAAAGGCGAGCGACGTTGCATTCACCGTCAGTGTCGCTACCGATGTGCTGAGCGAAAGTGCATAGGTTTTTGATACGCCGCTATAGGTCGCCGTCAGGGTTGCCGTCGTCGCAGCCGTGACCGTCGCCACCGTTGCCGAGAAGCTTGCCGAAGTCGCGCCCGCTGCAACCGTCACGGAAGAGGGAACTGTAACCGACGAGGAGTTGCTGGCCAACGTCACTGCCAATCCGCCCGTGGGCGCCGCCGCCGTCAGTGTCACCGTGCAGGCATCCGTGCCAGCAGCCGAGTAGCTTGAAGTCGTGCAGCTCAGTGCACTCAGCGCCGCTGCCGGGCTCAGTGAAAGCGCGTAAGTCTTCGACACGCTGCCATCCGTGGCCGTCAGCGTCGCCGTCGAGGCAGACGAAACCGCCGCCACCGTCGCCGTAAAGCTCGCCGAAGTCGCACCCGCTGCAACGGTCACCGAAGCAGGCACCGTCACGGACGACGAACTGCTCGCCAGGTTCACCGTATAGCCGCCTGTCGGAGCCGCGCCGGTCAGCGTTACCGTGCATGTGTCCGTTCCGGCCGCTGAGTAGCTTGCCGTCGTGCAGCTCAGCGCGCTCAGCGCAGTTGTTGATGCGCCCGTGCCGCTAAGGCTCACCGTCTGCGTGCTGCCCGTCGATGAGTTGCTCACCACCGTCATCGTGCCGGATGCACTGCCAGCCGACGTCGGATCGAACTGCACCGTCACGGTTGCCGTCTGGCCCGAGGCCAGCGTCGCCGGCACGTTCGTGCTTGCCAGAGAGAACCCGGTGCCCGACACCGTCACGCTGCTCAGCGTCACCGTTTGTGTTCCGGTGCTGCTCAGCGTCACCGTCTTCGTCGCGGACGTGTTCAACACCTGCGAGCCAAACGAGAGGCTCGTCGTGCTCAGCGCCAGCGTCGGAGACACCGCATTCAGCTGCAGCGCAAACACCGCCGTTCCACCCGCCGTCAGCGTTGCCGTCTGTGTCGTCGTCACCGCGGTGGCGGTCGCTGTAAAGCTCGCCGTCTTCGCCCCTGCTGCCACCGTCACGCTCGTGGGAACCGTCACTGCCGCATCATTGCTGGCCAGGGCCACGCTCTGTCCGCCGGTCACAGCCGCGCCGCTCAGCGTCACTGTGCACGTGTCCGTCCCTGCGCCGGTCAACGAAGAGCTGGCGCAGCTCAGTCCAGCCACAGTCTGGGCGCCAGTCACACCGCTTCCGTTCAGTGTTACTGCTGTAGATTTCTTCCCGCCCTTGGCCGCGCTTACCACCGTGCCGTCTGTCGTTGCACTCGTGGTGGTCCCAGAGCTCTCAATATCCAGCGAGCCCGCTGCCGCGCCTGTTGCCTGCGGTGCAAATGACAGCTGAACCTGCAGGCTTGCCCCCGCCGCCAACGTCGCCGGAAGAGTTGTCGTTCCAGTCAGAGCGAATTGGCTGCCAGTTACCGACAAGCTCGTGATCTCTACGGGGTGTGTACCCGGATTTGAGATTGTCAGGGTCGATTGAACCGTGGTGCCCACTTCAACATTGCCAAAGCCAACCGTGCTCGGGGAGGTTGAAACTGTGCCATCGGAGCTCGACGAAACCGAGCTCGAGTTCACCACATACGCGCCACAACCACTCAGTCCCAGGGCCGTGGATGCCAGCGCCAACGCCAGCCACCACATGCGCTTACTTCCGCTCTGCTGCCTTTCCTTAATCTCTGTGTCGTTGCAATAGAGCCGCTTGCGCATACATTACCTCTGAAACTGTGGTACCCATCCATTCCCTGGATAGAGCCCACCGAAACTTACTTCCGCTCCTTGGGAGCCATTTCAGCCTCGTGCCATCCGTCAAAAAACAACGTGATGAATGTCACTCGAACTGCCGCAAAAGTGTTACTTAAGTACAAGGCATCCAAGGTGCTAAATCGGGGAAAAACAATTGAAACAAAGAAGATATGTCCGTGTTCTCTCGATTGTGCGCATTTCAGTGACAAATCATGCCGGTCAATACCGGTCTTAGGTAACACGGTGCTGTTATTACCAAGGTTGTACTACACAACCCTCTGTCGCAGAGGAGTTGACTAGCCCCCGTCGGTAACCTATGTACCGTTATCTTCGGAATCTGATCGCAGCTCTTTAGGCCTGAGAAAGCGGCTGGCCCCGTCCAGTTCCCGATTCTGTTCGGTACTCGAGTTGTGGTGGCAGGGATCAACACCGAAACCACAAGCCTCCAGGCAGAGAGGGACCGACACGTCGGGCCTTCCCGGCATAAATGGGTACAAATTGAGGGCGGAGATCTTGTGCGTGGAACGAATGAGAACTTCTGCCTGCTAACGAGAACGCCGACCGTGAACTCCATTACCAGGTGGCGTCAGGCACGGGCTAATCCCGCCCTTTTCCTATGCAGACACTGGGCCAAAGCACCCGGACAGGACCATAATTTGAGACGTTTGTAATCGCTTTCATATCAGCGCGATCAAACGGTTTATTCCTGGAGCATTCTTCATTGCTCGTTCAGACGAGCATGACGGGCGTGTAATTCTTCCCGGATCGAGTATTTTCTACTTATCGGACATAATGCGATAAACCCAGCCTGAATCGCGATCTGGCCCTCAGAGCAGTGAATTCCACCGTGAAAAGAGAAAGGCGCCTGCACTCGGCAGACGCCCTCTTTACAGCAAACCAATTACGCCAGCGTCTTCAGTTCGTCCACGATCTGATGCTCAGCCACCTTCGCCGCCGCATGAATTTCCAGCGACAGATCCATCGAGATGGGCTGATGCGGGTCAATCGTAATCGCGTACAGAATCACATTGCGCGCCCCGCCGCCCATATAGAAGGCGTCCAGAAGGTCTTTCACGCCGATGTCGTGTGCCGTCAGCGTAGGCGGGTAGTCTTTCGAGAACTGAGGCGTAGTGCGTGTCACGGTTCCAATGGGGTTGTCGTCCGCCGTAGCGTCGATCAGTACCACGCGGTCGGCCTCCTCCAGCGGCCCCAGTAGAACGAACCCGCCCGTGCCGCCGTCCATGCACTCTACATTCTCCGGCAGTGCATGCTGAGCCAGGGCGCGCACCACGTGCACGCCCACGCCCTCGTCACCCATGATTGTGTTGCCCAGTCCAAGAACCAGGATCTTCGTCTTATTTGTCACCCTTCACCCGGTCGAACTTCCATCCGCCCACAATCGACGAGATCGTTCCGCGTCCCTCGATGTAGTCGTGATAGAAGGCAAGATACACATGCACGATGGTAAAGCAGACAAAGAACCACAGGAACAGGTGGTGCCAGAAGCGCACCGCGAACTCGCCGCCCATCAACGGCACAATCCACGTAAACAGTCGCGGCAGCCACGACGTGCTCATGTTGGAGTAGAGCGCAAATCCGGTGATCGTCTGGAACAGGAACACCAGGAATGTGCAGAAGTAGGTAAATGCCGCCAGCGAGTTGTGTCCGGTTGAGATCGAGCCGTGCATCTTGACCTGCAGCACGTCCGTCTTCAGCACGTCAGCAATCTCCTCGCGCTGCCACTTCTTGAAGGGCAGAAAGGTGTACCACTGGGCGTATTTGTTGCCCACAAAACCCCAGTAGATGCGGTACGCAAAGTTAAAGACATAGATGAACGCGGTCACAAAGTGAACGAACCGCACCGTGCCGAACCAGTACTGCTGGTAGGCCTCGGCCGAGTCGAACAGATGCACCGGCGCGCCAATCAGGTACCCCGTCACGCACAGCAGCACGAGCGCCGCCGCGTTGATCCAGTGGTAGAACCGCACCGGCAGTTCCCACACATACACGCGGCGGTATTCCACCGCGTGATGTGCGCCCGTTTGTCCAGGATGAAGATTCGCAGTGCTCATCTCTCGCTCACTCAAACGAAACCTGGTGAAGGTGCCGTCCCTGCGGATCGTACAGATGTACGCTGCAGGCCAGGCACGGGTCGAAGGAATGGATCGTGCGCAGAATCTCCACCGGCTCGTCCAGCTTCGCCACCGGCGTACCGATCAGCGATGCCTCGTAAGCAGAGCGCTGCTGTTTGCCATCGCGCGGTGAGCCGTTCCACGTCGTCGGTACCACCAGCTGATAGTTCGCAATCGCGCCCTTGTGAATCTTCACGTAGTGCGCCAGCGAGCCGCGCGGAGCCTCTACCAGGCCAACGCCTTCGCAATCCCCCGGCCAGGTCTTCGGATCCCACTTCTCACGGTTGAAGGTCGAAG